>NZ_VSCV01000012.1:0-58878 GCF_047459355.1 Limnochorda sp.
GACCAGCATGGATGTGACCCACAGCTTCCAGCTGCTCGACTTCGGCATCGACACCGGCCCCATCTTCCCGGGGACGACGGTGGAAGTTGAACTGCACGCGACCCGCCCGGGGACCTACCCCTACCAGTGCAACGTCCGCTGCAGCCCCCATCACCGGAACATGGTGGGGCAGCTGGTGGTGCGGCCGTGACCGTGGGTGGAGCCCGAGGCGGGTGGGGCGCCGGGCTTGGGCTGGCGTGAGGACGCATCATGACGCGAACGGAGGGGAGAGGCGTGAAGCAGCGCGGTTGGATTGTAGGGCTGATCGCAGCGGGTGCCCTCGTCGTCGTCGGGATTCTGGTGGGCACGGGTCTGCTCGGCGGTTCCGGCGGCGCGCCCGCGGCCAACGGCGTGGCCAAGGCTATGGTCCCGCCCGGCGAGCTGGATGAGTACTACCTCTTCGCGTCGGGCGGCCACTCGGGCCAGGTCTTTGTCTACGGCGTGCCCTCCATGCGCCGGATCCGGACCATCCCCGTCTTCACCCCTGATCCGGCGTTGGGGTATGGGTACGACGAGAAGACCAAAGAGATGCTGGGCGGGCTGACCTGGGGCGACGTCCACCACCCGGCCCTCTCCGAGACCAACGGCGAGTACGACGGGCGGTGGCTCTTTGTCAACGACAACGCCAACAACCGGGTGGCCCGCATCAACCTGAAGACCTTCTTCACCGAGCAGATCCTGGGGCCGGTGCCCAACATCATGGGCCCCCACTCGGCCTGCTTCGTGACGCCCAACACCGAGTACCTCTTCATGGGCTCCCGGTTCGCCACCCCCATCCCCCACGGCACCTACGCGCCCCTGGAGGAGTTCAGTGAGAAGTACAAGGGTGTCCTGGCCGCCATCAAGATCGACCCTGAGACGGGCCACATGTCCCTGGCCTGGCAGCTTCTCTTGCCCCCCTGGTCCTTCGACCTGGGCGATGCGGGCAAGAAGGTGAGCGATGGCTGGCACTTCCTGACCACCTACAACACCGAAGAGGCGTACGAGACCCTTGAGGTGGGCGCCTCCGCCCGGGACCGGGACTACATCGTGATGTTCAACTGGCGGGAGGCGGAGAAGGCGGCCGAAGAGGGCAAGTATACCCTGATCGACGGGGTGAAGGTGATCGACCCCGTCGAGGTGCCGGGGATTGTCTACCTGATGCCCGTCGCCAAGAGCCCCCACGGGGTGGACGTCTCGCCTGACGGCCGTTACATCGTGGCCAGCGGCAAACTCCAGCCCACCGTCACCGTCTACGATTTCGAGAAGATCCAGGAGGCCATCCGCAACGGACGCATCGCCGGCCACGAGCGGGGGCTGCCCATTCTGGACTACCCCGAGGTCCGGGTGGCCGAGGTGGAGGTGGGGCTGGGGCCGCTCCACACCCAGTTCGACGACAAGGGTTACGCCTACACCAGCCTCTTCATCGACAGCGCCGTGGTCAAGTGGAAGCTGGGCGAGTGGACGGTGGTGGACAAGATCGACGTCCACTACAACCCGGGCCACCTCTGCGCGGCAGAAGGCGACACGGTCTCGCCCGATGGGAAGTGGCTGGTCTCCCTCAACAAGATGGCCAAGGACCGCTACCTCTCGGTGGGGCCGAGCCACCCGGAGAGCCTGCAGCTAATCGACATTTCCGGCGACAAGATGCAGCTAGTCTACGAGGCGCCCGTCGATCCGGAGCCCCACTACGCGCAGATGGTGAAAGCGGACAAGATCCGGCCTGAAGTGATGTTCATGAAGGATCCCAACCGGCCGTACTCGGTCTGGGATGTGGCCGACGCCCGCATCGAGCGGAACGGCGATGAAGTCCATGTCTACATGGTGGCCGTCCGGAGCCGCTTCGTTCCCGACCGGATCGAGGTGAACCAGGGCGACACCGTCTACTTCCACATCACCAACACCGACATGGACCAGGACATCAGCCACGGCTTCGGCATTCCGCTCTACGACATGGACGTGCAGGTGGAGCCTGGGGAGACCAAGACGGTCAAGATCGTGGCGGACAAGCCTGGGGTCTTCCCCTTCTACTGCACCAACTTCTGCTCCGCACTCCACCAGGAGATGCAGGGCTGGCTGCTGGTGAAGCCCGCCCAGTAACCTGGCGGAGGCCGATGGGAGACCGAGGAGAGAAGCCCGATGGCGACCAGAGGAGGGCGGCGCCCTTCTCTGGTCGCGCTCCCGCGTCGGGAGCGAACGGCACGAAGGGGGAATGGTGGATGGGTTGCTTCTTCTTCCAGGGAAGGTTCGGTCAAAGGGAGCGGGTCCTGCTCCTTCTGGCCGCGCTCGTGATGGCCCTCAGCTTCGCCGGGCCGCTCTGGTCCTTGCAGCTAAAGGCGCCCCAGTATCCCGAGGGCCTGGCGATGCACGTCTACGCCTGGAAGCTGGACGGGAAGATCGACATCATCAACTCGCTCAACCACTACATCGGCATGAAGGCGGTCAAGGAGGACGACTTCATGGAGTTCCGGATTCTGCCCTGGATCTTCGGCGGGGCGGCCGGAGCCTTCCTGATCGCGGCCATCACCCGTCGGCGCTGGGTGGTCGGCCTCACCCTCCTGCTCCTCGCGCCCATCTTCGTCTTCCTCTTGTATGATCTCTACCACTGGCTCTGGGTCTACGGGAACGACTTGGATCCTCGGGCGCCCATCACCTTGAAGCCCTTCACCCCGCCCATGATCGGGAGCCACCAGGTGGCCAACTTCCGCACCTTCAGCTACTTCAGCTGGGGCACCTTGCTCCTGGCGGGGGCCTTGGTCCTGGCCGCCCTAGCCCTGTGGCGCTCCCGCCCCGACGCGCCCCGGGAGGGATGACCGTGGTTGCACCCCCCATGGGACGCGGGCAGCAACGGACTCCGAGGCTCGGTGGCCGACAAGTAGGCCTCGTCGTGGCCGTCCTGGGCTGGGCCCTGGTTGCCGGGCCGGCGGCCGCGGCCACCCTCACCGTGGGCCCCCACCAGGCCTACACCTCCATCACCGAGGCCGTCCAGGCGGCCGCCCCGGGGGACACGATCCGGATTGAGCCGGGCCGCTACCGGGAGCACCTGGTCATCGACCGGCCCTTGACGCTGGTGGGGGAGCCGGGGGCCGTCATCGACGGCGGCGGGGACGGGGACGTGGTCACCCTGGCGGCCGACGGGATCACCCTCCAAGGCCTCACCGTCCGCGGCAGCGGCCAGCACCTCTGGCGGGATCATGCGGCCATCAAAGTCTTCTCCAGCGACAACCGCATCGAAGGGAACCGGATTGAGGAGAGCCTGTTCGGTATCCTGGTCATCCGGGGCGACCGGAACCGGATCCGGGAAAACACCATCGTCGGGCTGGCCGAGAAGATCGAGCACGACCGGGGCGACGGGATCCGCCTCTACGATTCCGATGAGAACCTGATCGAAGGGAATGTCATCCTCCAGGCTCGGGACGGGATCTACGTCGAGTACTCTTCCCGCAACCGAATCGCCCGCAACCGGGTGGAGGGGACCCGCATCGGGTTGCACTACATGTTCGCCAACGACAACCTCTTCGAGGAGAACCTCTTTGTCCGCAACGGCGTGGCGGCCGCCATCATGTACTCCAAGAGGCTCCAGGTGCGGCGGAACGTCTTCTCGGAGAGCCGGGGCTACGGGGCCTATGGGCTCTTTCTCAAGGACGCGGAGGCCGCGGAGGTGGAGGGGAACCTGATCCTGGCCAACGAGACGGGGATCTCCCTGGACTTCGCGGTCCGGTCCCACTTCCAGGGCAACTACGTGGCGGCCAACGAGGTGGCGGTCCGAGTCCTGGCCAGCTCGGGAGAGAACACCTTCGTGGGCAACGCCTTCGTCTACAACGGTGACGGCGTCTACCTGAGCCCCGGTCGCCACCAGCAGTACTGGGACGACGGGGTCCAGGGGAACTACTGGAGCAGTTACCGGGGTTACGACCTGGACGGCGACGGCATCGGCGACGTCCCCTACGATGCCAGCGACGTCTTCGGCCACCTCACCGAGCGTTTTCCCGAATTGAAGCTCTTCTTCCAAAGCCCGGCGGTCCAGGCCATCGCTTTCTGCGAGGAGGCCTTTCCCGTCTTCCAGCGCCAGAAGGCGGTGGACCGCTATCCCCTCATGCAGGCCATGCCGCCTCCCGAGGACCTGCTGCGTCAGGCGCTGGCGGGAAGCCCCCAGGCGTTCACCGGTCGGGGCGCGGCGGTCCTCCTCTCGGCGGCGATGGGCGGGCTCGCGGTTGTGGGGCTCCACTGGGGGCGGCGGAACGGCCCCCACGGGCGATAGGAGGGTGCGTATGGAGCTTCTCTTGGATGTGCGCGGCGTTGTGAAGGAGTATGAGAGTGTCCAAGCCTTGAAGGGCGTGGACCTCCAGGTGCACACGGGCGAAGTGGTCGCCTTGCTGGGACCCAACGGGTCGGGCAAGAGCACCCTGCTGAAGGTGGCGGCGGGGCTGGTCCACCCCACCGAGGGGGAGGTGCGGGTGGCCGGGGCGCCCGCGGGGAGTGTGGCGGCCAAAAGGGCCATCGGCTACCTGCCCCAACGGGTCGCCTTCTTCGAGGGAATGCGGGTGGCCGAAGCGTTGGAGCTCTTCTGCCGCCTGCGCCAGATCCCTGCGGAAAGGGCGGCGGAGGCCTTGGAGTCCGTTGGCATGCTCCATGCGGCCCACCGGCCCATCCACGAGCTCTCCGGCGGCATGGTGCAGCGGGTGGGGCTGGCGGCAGCCATCCTGGGGGAGCCGGCCCTGCTCCTCCTGGACGAGCCGGGGCTCAACCTGGATCGGGAGGGCCTGCAGCGGCTGGCAGGGTTCGTGGAGCGGTGGCAGGCGGCCGGCCGGGGCGTGCTCTTCTCCTCCCACCAGGTCCAGGAACTGGCCGGGCTGGCCCACCGGATCGTGGAGTTGCGGGAAGGGCGGATCGTGGGCGAGTGGAGGGTCCAAGGACCGGCTGACGGCCCCAGTTCCGTCCTGCCAGCCCCCGCCGGCCCCCGGGAGGGGCCGGCCCCCGAGACGCGGGTGCCTGAGCGGGTCTGCTGTGGGGGTGGGGGCCGGTGAGGCGGCGGTCACGACGGAAGGGTCTGCTGGTGGTGGGTCTGCTGGTGATCGCGGGTGTGGCTGCCGTCCTCCTCAGCCGCCCCACGTCCCAGGGAAAGCCAGAGCCGTTCCAAGTCCTCTACGGGGTGGAGACGTGCGCTGAGTGCGGCATGCTGGTCACCTCCCGGGCGTCCGGCGCCCAGATGACCACCGTCCGAGAGAAGGCTGTCTTCTGTGATGTGGGCTGCCTCCTCCTCTACCTCCAACGGGCCTACCCCGGGGTGGAGCGGGATGGGGTGCGGGCCATGTACGTGCCCGACTGGGAGAGCCTCGAGTGGGTGGAGGCCGAGAGGGCGTGGTGGGTGACGACCAACCTCTCCACCCCCATGGGGTGGGGGGTGGTCACCACCCGCGACCGGAGCCTGGCCGAACGGCTGGCCCGCGAGCACGGCGGCCGGGTGATGACCTTTGAGGAGGCGCAGGGACTCGATCTCTTTTGGGAGGGGATGCACCGTTGAGAGCCCGTGTGATCCGCCATCTGGCCGCGGCTGAGTTTCGGGCGGTGGTCCGGGCCCGGTGGTCCGGTGGCTTCGCCGCGGCTTTCGGCATGCTCACCTTGCTGCTCTCCTACTTTGGCATGGTCCACGCCGGCTTTAGCGGCTTCGTCGGCTTCGCCCGCACCTCCATGAGCCTCCTCAGCCTGGTCACCCTGCTGGTGCCGCTGGTGGCGTTGGCACTGGGGGCCGTTCGCTTCTCCGGCGAGCGGGAGAGCCTGCAGCTCCTGGTGGCGCAGCCCGTGAGCCGGGCGGAGGTTCTGGTCGGCCGCTACCTGGGCATGCTGGGCGCCTTGGAGCTGGCCGTTCTGGTCGGTTTCGGGGCGGCCGGTCTGGTCATCGGGGGCCGGGCGGGCTTGGACGGCTGGCTGCGCTACTTAGTCATGGTGGCCCTTTCCATGGCTTTGATGGCCATCTGCTTGGCCCTCGGCGCTTGGGTGGGCGTGGTGGCCCAGGAGCGGAGCCGGGCCTTGGGCGGCGCCATCGTCCTCTGGGGCGCCCTGGTGGTGGTCTACGACCTTCTGGTGATGGGCATCACCGCGTTCCTCAGCGGGGGGGTGGTCCGTCCCCTGCTCCTCTCCATGGTCTTGGCCAACCCGGTGGATCTGGTCCGGGTCTTGGGGTTGCTAGCGGTGGGGGCCCGGGCCAGCCTGGGGGCTCCGGGGGCCGTCTTGGCCATGACCCTCGCCCAGCTGGGCGGGAGGATTCTGTTGCCCTTGGCTTTTCTGATGTGGCTTGGTCTGCCCCTCTTTGGAGCCTATCAGTCCTTCCGGGAGACCGACCTCTAGGCCGGCTCCCGCTGGCTTTGGAAGAACGATCCAACCCAAGAAAGGAGCGAGCGGACCGGTGAGCGTGTTGATGACGAGCGGCCCGACGACGACCCAATCCACGAGACCGTCGCCGCCCAGGAGCGCCCTTTTGGGGTTGGTGGTCCTCGTCGCGACGGCGGGACTTCTGCTGGGGCAGGGGACCGTCGCCCAGAGCGACGGCGGAGCTCCCGCCATCGCCTACGGTGAGGCCCGCTGCGCCAACTGTCAGATGTTCGTGCGGGAGCCGGACCATGCCGCCGCGTGGGTGACGGACCAGGGGCTGGGTGCCTTCTGTGACATCGGCTGCCTCTTGATCGCGGTCCACAGGGACCACCCGGACGGGGTGGGGGTGCAGGCGACCTTCGTCCGGGATTGGTCCAACGGCCGGTGGTTCGAGGCCAGGAACGCCACCTTTGTCCAGGCGGAGGTGTGGACGCCCATGCGCTTCGGGCTCTTCGCCTTCGAGGACGAGACAGTGGCCCGCCGTTTCGCCGAGGAGAACCACGGGCGCACCCTCACGTGGGCGGAAGCCACCCAGCACGCGGTGGCCGCCATGATGGAGCGCCATGGCCACGGCGGGCACCACCACGGGCCTCACGATGGCCCCCATCAAGGTAAGCATCACGGTGAGCCTCCCGAACACTCTGGGGCGCATCCCAGCGGATACCAGGGTGGAGCGTAGCCGAAAGGCGGCTCGTCTCTGAAGGCCCAGCCACCGGAGGCGGGCCGATCTCAGGGCGATACCCCACAGGAGGGCCTGGGAAGGAGGGAGGCCGGCGAACGCCGAAGATGCCGAAGAACCCAGTATCCTGTCTGAATCGAGGTTTTTCCCATTGGCGCATCCTCCATCGTCCCCAGGCGCGCCGGAACCGCGGCGGCGAGCCTTGGGGTCTTTCGGTGCTTCTTTTCTTGAGGCCGCCTCGGCCTTGCGTCATCGCGACTTCCGCCTCTTCATGATGGGCCAGCTGATCACCCAGACCGGCATGTGGATGCAGTCGGTCGCCCAGGCCTGGCTGGTCCTCCAGCTGAGCGGGTCGTCGCTCAAACTGGGCATCGTCAGCGCGGCCCAGACCTTGCCCGTTCTCATCCTCTCCATCGTCGCCGGGGTGGTGGCCGACCGGCTCCCCCGCCGCTGGGTGGTCATGGCGACCCAGACCACCATGATGCTCTGCGCCCTCGCCCTGGCGTTCTTGACGGGGACAGGCGTGGTCCAGTACTGGCACGTCTTGGTGGTGGCGCTGGTGTTGGGGATGGCCAACACCTTCGACATGCCCGCCCGGCAGGCGTTCATGGTGGAGCTGGTCGCGCCGGAGGACACCGTCAATGCGGTGGCCATCAACTCATCGGTCTTCAACGTCTGCCGCCTGGTGGGGCCCGCCTTGGCCGGCCTCCTCATGGGCCTCTGGGGTCCGGCCGTGGCCTTCCTGCTCACCGGCCTCTCCTACGTGGGCGTCTTAAGCAGCCTGCTCCGCATCCAGACCCGGGAGGCGGGCCAGCCCCGGGTAGGGGTCCAGCGGGGCCTGCTCAGCCACGTGGACGAGGGGGTGGCCTATGTCCGGCGGGTGCCCCGGCTGGGCCGGGCCCTGGTGCTCCTCGGTGGACTCTCCATCTTTTGCATGAACACCAACGTCTTGATCCCCGTCTTCGCTCAGGAGGTCCTGCGTCAGGAGGCGACGGGCTACGGCCTGCTGATGTCGGCCATGGGGGCGGGGGCGCTGGTGGGGGCCCTCACCCTGGTCCTCCGGAGCCACAGCGGGGATCCCACGGGCTCCCGCATCGCGGCTGCCTTCGTCCTCTCGGGCGCGCTCATCCTCTTGAGCTTCACCCGTGGCTTCGCCTTGGCCCTGGTGGTCATGGCCTTGGTGGGGTGGGGCATGGTCACCTTCAACGCGGCCACCAACAGCACCCTCCAGCTGCACACACCCAACTTCTACCGGGGCCGGGTGATGAGCCTCTTCAGCCTCATGCTGGTGGGCGTCGCTCCCATCGGTAGCCTCCTGACCGGCACCGCCCTGGAGTACCTAGGGGCTTCCATGACCTCCCTCCTGGCGGGTGGCATCGGCCTCCTCATCATCGGCCTGGTCCGGCCGTGGCGGGATCTCCGCCCCGACCCGGGGGACGGGGCGGCCTCATCCGACGCTTCCGCCGGCTGACAAGAGAGGAAAAGAGAGGCACTCAAAAAAGAATTCGCATGGAACAAGAAAAGAACTTAAGTGTGGCATGATTGCCACCGATCCCTATCGCAGAAGGGATCGCCGGGGCCTTCAGCCCCGAGGAGGCGATGGCCGTGGAGCGCCTGGCCGGCCAGATGGGCCAGTGGCTCGCGGACCAGTTCAACTGGAGCACCGACGAGCAAGAGATCGCAACCTTCTCATTGCTCCTGATGATTTCGGCGGGCTTTACCCTGATCTTGCTGGTGCTCTTCGGCTGGTTGGCCGGTGTTCTGGCGGAGATCTTGGTGATGGCGGGGACGGCGGCCATCTTGCGAACCTTCGCCGGCGGCGCCCACCTCTCCAGCGGCTGGCGGTGCAGCTGGGTGACGGCCGCCGCGGCCACCGCCGGGGCCCTCGTGGCCCGCTGGGCGGGCCCGCTGGCCGCCCGGTGGCTAGGGGAAGGGGTGCCCTGGGTGCTCCTGGGAGTTGGTCTGGCCGTCGCGGCCCTCATGGCCCGGCGGGCGCCGGTCCCAGCTCCGGAGAAGCCCCTCCGCTCGCCTCGCCATCGCCAGATCCTCCGGGTCCTGGCCGTGGGCACCAGCCTGCTCTGGGCCGTCGTCGCGGCGGTCTGGGCAGGCCGGGGAGAGCTGCCGCCTTCCCTCTGGCTGGCCTCCACCTTCGGCCTCCTGCAGGAAGCCTTCTCGGTGACCCCTTCGGGAGGACGCACCGCTCGCTGGCTGGACCACATGCTTCTCCAATCTTTCACGAAAGGAGGTGAAAGGGTATGAAGCGAATGATTGGTTCAATGATCCTGGCCCTTCTGGGCATCTTTGCTGCAACCAACGTGGCATCCGCCTGCATGTTCTTCCTCTATCAGCCCAAGGCGCCGAAGGCTCTGATGGGTTCGCGGTAACGGTCGCACGTCGTTGGTAGGCTGGCGGCGGTGCGTCTTCTACGAAGGGTCTGCGGGAGTGCAGTCCATGGCCGGCTGGCTCTGGATCTATCTGCTGGGCTACGTTCCTCAGGTCTTGCTGCTCATGTATGCGTCGTTGGGGCTCGCCGGGTTGCGGACGAGCATCGCGCGGCTCGTGGTCCCGGCGTTCACCCTGAGTTTGGTCACGTTTGGCCTCCGAGTCTCTCTGCCTGGTCAATGGTATGCACCAGCCCAACTGGTGGCCCTGATCCTGGGGATGCGCTTCTTCCGGCTCGCCTCCCTGCTCGGCGCCATCGCGGCCTCGGCCCTCGGCTTCATCCTGGTGGCGCTGGCGGACCTGGTGGTGGTCGCCCCGCTCCTCTACTGGCTCGGCTTGAGCCCGGTGGAGGCGAGCCAGAACTGGCTTGTCTACCTTCTCATGGGGATTGTGGAAGGGACCCTGGTCTACGCGGCGGCCCTGGCCGTCTGGCTGAAGAACCTTTCGGTCTTACCCATCACCCGCTGGGAGAAGGTGCTGGCCGAAAGGAGAGAGGGTCAGTGAGCCGTTCGGAGCGCGACGGTCTGCTGGTCTGGATCACCGTCTTCATGCTGGCCCTGGTGGCGGTGCTGGCGGTGGGTCTGGCCGCCTCCCTCTCGGGGCAGCTGGACCGGCGGGGCGGCGCCGTGGACGAGTGGGCCCGAAGCCTCCTGCCCCTCGCGGTGGCCATCCTCATCGCTGGCCTGGCCCTCTGGGCCAGCCGGCTGATGGTCGATTCGGCCCGGCAGGACACCCAACGGGAGCTGGAGCTGGCCCAGCTGCGGGCGGAGCTGGCCCTGGCCCAGCGGGAGCGGGAGCAACGCCACGACGTCCTCAACCACCTGACCGTCATCTCCGCCTTAATCCAGATGGGCTCCCCCCAGCAGGCCCTGGCCTACCTTCAGCGGGTGCTGGTCAACCAGGAGGCGGGGGCGGCGGCGAGCGGCGACGACGAGCAGGACCCCGGCATCCTCCTGGGGTTGCTCGGCCCCAAGCTGGTGGAGGCGGGACGGGCCGGGGTCAGCCTCACCGTCTGCGTGGAAGGCAACGCGGAGCGCCTCTGCATCCCCGACGTGGTCGCCGCCCGGATCCTGGGGAACCTGATCAATAACGCCATCGACGCCGCGGCCCTGGCGCCCGAGCAGGGCGAGGTGCGGGTGAACATGGCCTTGACCAGGCATGGGTGGGCCTTGCGGGTCTGGAACAACGGGCCCATCATCCCGGCGGACCAGCTGAAGCGAATCTTCACCCCAGGCGAAACCTCCAAGGGGGGCGAGCACCAGGGGCTGGGTCTCCACATCGTGCAGCAGCTGGTCCGGGAGTATGGGGGCCGCATCGGCGTCCAGAGCCACGAGCCGACGGGGACCGAGTTCGTGGTCACCTTCGACCGGGTCCGGTCCGAGACCGCGGCGGCCCGCGGGGTGAAGCTCCTGGGTTGAGGTGCTCGATGGGGCGCAGGCCTGCCCGCTTTGCTGTCCACGGCCTTGCCGTTGTCGCCCCCTGTTCCCTTTGTTATGATAAGACTGCCTTGGCCCCTGAGAACGGAGGACAGGCTCTATGAACCGAGCTCCCGAGACCCTCGAGGGCTGGTACGCACTGCACGACATCCGTCAGGTGGACTGGGCCGCCTGGCAGGCCTTGACGCCCCAGCAGCGGGATGCGGCCGTGGACGAGCTGGTCCGCTACCTGGAACGGGCCGTCGGGGTGGAAGACGCTGAGGACGGGAGCAGCGCGGTCTACAGTCTCTTGGGCCACAAGGGCCACCTGATGCTGCTCCACCTGCGACCCACCCTGAAGGCCCTGAACCGTTTGGAGCTGGAGCTGGACCGGACCCGCTGGGCCCAGGTCTCCCGGCGCACCTCTTCGTTCGTCTCCGTCATCGAGCTGAGCACCTACGGGTCCCGGGGCAAGGCGGCCGCCGACCCCCTGGCCGACCCCACCCTGCGGAGGCGGCTCCACTTTCAGATCCCGCCGGCCAGCCACATCTGCTTCTACCCCATGAACCGGCGGCGGGGGGAAGAGGAGAACTGGTACCGTCTCCCCATGGAGGAGCGGAGCCGGCTGATGCGGGAGCACGGCGAGACGGGCCGCCGCTACGGCGACCGGGTCACCCAGATGGTGACGGGCGCCATCGGCTTCGACGACTGGGAGTGGGGCGTCACCCTCTTCAGCGACGATCCCCTGAACTTCAAGAAGTTGATCTACGAGATGCGCTTCGACGAGGTGAGCGCCCGGTACGCGGAGTTCGGGAGCTTCTACGTGGGGATCCGGCTGGAGCCCCGAGAGGTGCCTGGGTACTTGGGCTTGTAACCCTGCCCGAGCCTGGGGGCCATCCACCTTTCCCCACGGAAGCGAGGCGGATCCATGAGGAGCAACCGATTCCTCCGCGCCTGCCGGCGTGAGCCGGTGGACTGCGCGCCGGTGTGGCTCATGCGGCAGGCGGGCCGGTACCTGCCCGAGTACCGGGCCCTGCGCCAGAAGTACGACTTCCTCACCATGGCCCGCACCCCCGAGCTGGCCACCGAGGTGACCCTGATGCCCGTGGACCGGGTGGGGGTGGATGCGGCCATCCTCTTTGCCGACATCCTCCTGCCCCTGGACGCCCTGGGCCTGGGTTTGACCTTTGTCCAGGGCGAGGGCCCGGTCATCGCCCGGCCCATCAGGAGCGAGGGCGATCTGGCTGGCCTGCCTCCCTTCGAGCCCCACCAAGACCTGGGCTACGTGCTGGAGACCATCCGTCTGGTCCGGCGGGAACTGGACGGGAAGGTGCCCCTCATCGGCTTTGCCGGGGCGCCCTTCACCCTGGCCAGCTACGCGGTGGAAGGGGGCCCCTCCCGGCAGTACCGGCACTGCAAGCGGATGATGTGGGAGGCGCCCCAGCTCTGGCACGCCCTGATGGATCGGCTGGCGGAGATCACCCTGGCTTACCTGCGGGCCCAGATCGAGGCGGGGGCGCAGGCCGTCCAGCTCTTCGACTCCTGGGCCGGCGCCCTCAGCCCCCAAGACTACCGCCAGCACGTCCTGCCCTACTCCCGCCGGGTTCTGCGCGGCCTCCAGGACACGGGGGTGCCCGTCATCCACTTTGCCGGCCAGACGTCGGGCTACCTGGAGCTGATCCGGGAGGCGGGTGGGGACGTGATCGGCCTCGACTGGCGGGTGGACATCGGCGAGGCCCGGCGCCGGCTGGGCCCGGATGTGGCGGTTCAGGGGAACCTGGACCCCCTCGTGCTCCTCGCGCCGCCCCCGGTGATCGAGGCGCAGGTGGCCCACCTGCTGGAGCGGGCCGGCACCCTCCAGGGGCTGCCGGGGCACGTGGTCAACCTGGGGCACGGGGTGCTGCCGGACACCCCCGTGGAGCACGTGGCGGCCATGGTGGAGGCGGTCCACCGGTTGAGCCGGCGGGCCGGCGGAGGGACCGAAGGATCGTGAGCGGGAGGCGGATGAGGGATGGATGCCGTACTCTTGATGGCTTTCGGCGGCCCCGAGACCTTGGAGGAGATCCCCGACTTTCTGCGGAAGCTGATGCGGCGGACGCCTCCGCCCCACGTGGAGCAGGACGTCATCGAACGGTACCGGCTCTTGGGCGGGGGGTCGCCGCTGCCTGAGACCACCCGGCGCCAGGCCCAGGCGCTGGAGGCGGTGCTGGCGCGGCGGGGCCGGCCCCTGCGGGTGTACGTGGGCATGCAGTACGCCCGCCCCTTCATCGGCGACACCTTCGACACCATCGTCGCCGACGGCGTCACCCGGCTGGTCGCGCTGAGCCTGGCCCCCTACCGGTCTCGGGTGAGCACCCAGGCGTACGAGGAGCAGGTCCGCCAGGAGGCGGCCCAGCGGGGCTCCACCCTGGAGATCCGCTTCCCCGGGGACTGGTACGACCATCCCACCTACCTGGATGCCCTGGCGGAGCGGATGGAGGAGGCCCTCCAGGGCCTGTCGCCGGAAGAGCGGGCGGAGACGCCGGTCATCTTCAGCGCCCACAGCATCCCCACGCGGTTTGTGGAGCAGGGCGATCCGTACGTGGAGCAGCTTCGGGCGGCGGCCGCGGGGATCCATGACCGGGTGGGGCCTTTCCCCTGGGAGCTGGCCTTCCAGAGCGTGGGGCAGGCGTCGAGGGAGCCCTGGGTGGGCCCCGAGGTGGAGGAGGTCATGGACCGGTTCCACGCCGAGGGGTACCGCCGGGTGGTGGTCAACCCCATCGGCTTCGTCGCCGACCACCTGGAGACCCTCTACGACAACGACGTGCTCCACAAGGAGCACGCGGCCAAGCTGGGGCTGGAGTTCATCCGGGTGCCGTGCCCCAACCTGCAGCCCAAGTTCATCGAGGCGCTGGCCGACCTGGTGGAGGCGAGCCTGGGAGACTAAGAGGGCCAGAGGGCAGGCCCGGGGCCTGAGGCCGAGCCGGTCCCGGGACCGGTTCGGCCGCTGCCTTTGGGGTCCAGAGGGGAGACGGTGTGGTGGCACAGCAGGTGGATCTGGCCGTGGTGGGCGGGGGCGTCGCCGGTCTCGCGGCCGCCCTGGAGGCGGTCCAGGGGCAGGCGGGGAGGCCTTCCCCCTGGCGGGTGGCGCTCTTGGAGGCCTCGCCCCAGGTGGGGGGCAAGGTGCTCACGGTCTGGGAGCAGGGCTACCTGCTTGAAGGCGGGCCCGACAGCTTCGTCACCTCCAAGCCGGGGGTCTTGGAGATGGCCCGCCGCCTGGGTTTGGAGGCGGAACTCTTGCCCCAAGGGAGCAGCGGCTCCTTCATCTGGTCCCGGGGCAGGCTCCATCCCCTCCCGCCGGGGCTCCTCAACCTGGTGCCCACCCGCCTCCTCCCTGTGGTCACCTCGAGGCTCTTCTCCTGGCGGGGCAAGCTGCGCATGGCCTTGGACGCGGTCATCCCGCCCCGCTGGGGCGAGGCCGACGAGAGCCTGGAGGCCTTCGTGGTCCGGCGCCTGGGCCGGGAGGCCCTGGAGCGCCTGGCCGAGCCCCTGGTGGCGGGCATCCATGCCGGAGATCCGGCGACCATGAGCGTCCGGGCCAGCTTCCCCCGGTTCGTCGAGCTGGAGCAGGCGTACGGCGGCCTGGTCCGGGCCGCCTTCGTCCTCAGGCGGCAGAACCGCCGCCGGCGGCGCCCGCGCCCGGAGCGGGAGCCGGGGCCCCGCCGGACCTTCTTCATGAGCTTCCGGGGGGGCCTGGGCCAGCTGGTCCAAGCCATGGCCGACACCCTCCCGCCGGGCACGGTGCGGGTGGGGACCCGGGTGGAGCGGGTGGACCGCGAGGCCGACGGGTACCGGCTCCTCTTGGCGGGGGGCGACAGCCTCACCGCCCGCGGGGTGATCCTGGCCACCCCGGCGGCCGAGGCGGCCCGGCTCCTCCGCCCCCTGGATCCGGCGGCCGCGGACCTGGTGGCCAGCGTCCCCCAGGTCTCCACCGCCACCATCACCCTGGCCTTCCGCCGGGACGCCTTCCCGCGGCCCTTGCAGGGGTCGGGTTTTCTCGTGCCGGCGGTGGAGGGTCGGAAGATCATGGGAGCGACCTACCTCTCCCGCAAGTGGCCCCGGCCCCAGCCTGAGGAGGACGTGGAGCTGATCCGCTGCTTCGTCGGGGGGGTCCAGCAGCCCCGGCTGGTGGAGGCCGACGACGAGGATCTGGTGGCCGCGGCCCGGGAGGAGCTGCGGGCCATGCTGGGCGTCACCGCGCCCCCCCTTTTCGCCCGGGTCTTCCGCTGGCCCCAAGGGATGCACCAGTACACCGTCGGCCACCTGGAGCGGATGGACCGGCTGGAGGCCGCCTTGGGGCGGCTCCCTCGGCTGGCCCTGGCCGGTGCCCCTTACCGGGGCGTGGGGCTCCCCGCCTGCATCGAAAGCGGCCTCCAGGCCGCCCGCCAGGTGCTGGCGGAGCTGGACCGGGAGGCGGGCCGCCCCTTGCCCTCCCCATCGACAGCCGACCGGTGAGCAGGAACCGGCCCGTCACCGCGGCTGCCCGAACTGGATGGCCGAGCCCCGGGTGACGATCCCGTTGAAGAGGGAGGCGGTCTGGCGGATGGAGGCCTGGAGATCGAAGGGGTGCAGGGCCGAGATCCCGTCGACGGGGAGGACCACCTTGAACCACCGGAGGGCGGCGGACGCGGCCGTGTAGTGAACGCAGATGTTGGCCACGGTGCCGCAGACGATGACCGTCTCGATGTTCCGCACCCGCAGCTGGTGCTCCAGAGAGGTGCCGTAGAAGGCGTCGTAGCGGAGCTTGCGGACCACGTACTCGCCGGCCTGGGGCTTCAGCTCATCAATGATCTCCCAGCCCGGTGTGCCCTCCACCGCGTGCTCGCCCCAGATGCTGAACTCGGGATCTTCGGATCCGTGGCTGTCCTGGGTGAAGACCCGGAAAGCGCCGGCCGCCCGAGCCCGTTCCAACAGGTCCCGGATGACGGGGACCGTCCCCTGGGCGTCGGGCACGTACAGCTTCCCGTCCGGCTCCACAAAGTCTCGCTGCATGTCCACCACGATCAGCGCGGTGGTGGAAGGGTCCAGCAGGACCTCGTCGGCCAGGGTGTACTCGGGAACCTCCACCTGCATGGCGGTACCTCCTTCAGAAGAAATCGGGCAGGTAGGTGGCGCGCAAGCCCAGCCGCCGGTCGAAGGCCCGCAAGAGCCGCTCGCGCCGCCGGAGGGGTCCGTCGACGCCCATGGGATCGTCCGACGGGTCGGTGCCCGGTTCCGGGTTGGCCGGATCCGCCGCCTCGGGATCGACCAGGGTGAGGAGGCCCAGGTGCCAGGCCTGCAGCGCGGGCAGGTACCCGCTCAGCACCTGGGACCAGACCTGGATCGACCCCGCCAGCCGGGGCCGGCCCCGGCCAGAGGGCCCTGGCTCGTCCGGCGGGAGGGCTTGGGCGGGGCCAGGCCCCAAGGGGAGGAGCCAGCGCCCCCGGTTCCAGGGTGCCAGCTCGTCCTCCACCTCCAGCTCAACGGCCTCCGGCAGGGGGCTCCCATCGTCACCGAACGGGGCCACCGGGGGCCGGGGCGGCACCACCTGCTGGAGAAAGCGGTCCATGTCGATGATCCGCAACATGGCGCCCGCCTTCTTTTGAACCTCCACCCGGAGGTTGACCAAGAGCGGCAAAAAATCCCAGTCGGAAGGCGCCGGGAGGATTAGCGTGGCGGCCATGGAGTCGTGCTGAACCAAGAAGGAGAGGAGGGCCCGAAAGGCCCCGCCGTCTTCCACGGCCCAGTCGTAGACCCGGAGCAGGCGCTGCTCCGCGGCCGGGACCTGGGGATCGGGCGACTGGAACCCGTAGACCACGTAGGCCCGCAGGCGGTGGTCATCCTCCCACAGGACGGTCCGGCGGGCGCCGATGCCCGGGGCGGGCCGGCCCGGGTGGTTGAGCACCCGCTGCTGCCACCAGCTGCTCTCCCGGAGGAGGGGCCCGTTCCACCGCCGGACGAAGCGCCGGTAGAGGGCGTCGAGGGCGGGGAGATCGTCGGGTTCGGCCGGCCGGAAGTGGCCGCCGGGCGGGCGGCGGAAGGCGTCCAGCTCCCCCATGGGGATCTGGTAGAGGGTCTGGGTGAAGGCCAGGTCCCAGCCGTACCGCCGGTAGAAGGGATAGGAGAAGGGGTAGAGGGCGGAGACCGCCTGCCCTTCGGCCCGCATCAGCTCCAAGCTCTCCCGGATCAACCGGCCCACCAGCCCCTGGCGCCGAACCTCGGGCCAGCTGGCCACCGAGGCGACGCCCCCCGTGGGCACAGGGCGTCCCTGGAAGTAGGCGAGAAAGGGCCAGATCCGGAGAGCGGCCAGGAGCCGGTCGCCGTCGGGGGTAAAGGCCCCCAAGGCCACCGGGGGCAGCAGGCGCAGCGCGCCTCGCTGGGCCTGCTCATCCACCTGGAAGGCGAACGCAGAGAGGGCCGCGTACTGGGGAAGATCCGCGCGCGTCAGACGCCGGACGACAGCCTCCATGCTCATCCCTCCGACCAGCTGAGCCAGCCCGCCCTCAGAGGCTCGGGCTGAAGCCTAGGACTCCTGGGCCACCGACCGGTTGCAGAGGGCGCACGCCCAATCGACCTGCTGCTCGCTCTCCACCTGGATGGTGACGTGGTGGAGCCCGAAGCGCTCCTCCAGCATGGTCCGCACATGGTGGAGCACCCTGTGGGGGCTGGCCCCCGGCTCCATCACCACGTGGCAGGAAAGGGCCGGGAAGCCAGAGGTGATGGTCCAAATGTGGAGATCATGGATACCAGCCACCCCGGGCTGTTCCAAGAGGGCGGCCTCCACCTCCGCGGCGGAGAGATGGTCCGGGGCCCCTTCCATGAGCACGTTGAGGCTGTCCCGCAGGAGTCGCCAGCCCGAAACGATGATCAGGAGGGCGATCAGGCCGCTCATCAGGGGGTCCACCACGGTCCACCCGGTGAGGGCGATGATGGCCGCGGCGAGGATGGCCCCGACCGAGCCTGCCAGGTCGCCCACCACATGGAGGAAAGCGCCCCGCAGGTTCAGATTACCGTGGATGTCGCCGCGGTGGAGCATCCAGGCGCTGGCGGCGTTGGCCACCAGCCCCAGAACGGCGACGACCAGCATCAGGGGCCCGGCCACGTCCGGCGGGGCGAGGAGCCGCTCGTACGCCTCGTGGAGGATCAGGCCGGCCAGGACCAGGAGCCCCGCGGCGTTGGCCAGGGCGGCCAGGACCTCCGTCCGGTGGTAGCCGTAGGTCTTGTCGGCCGGGGCTGGCCGACGGGCAAACCAGAACGCGAAAAGACTCAAGCCCAAGGCGGCGGCATCGCTGGCCATGTGGGCTGCATCCGACAGGAGGGCGAGGCTGTTGGCCAGCCACCCACCCACCACCTCCACACCCATGAAGGTGAGGGTGATCGAGAGGCTCCACCGGAGGGCCCGCCGGTTCTGGTGGTGGGCCGCCCCGTGGAGGGGATGGTGGTGCTGGTGGTGATGGTGCCCGCTGGCTCTTTCGGGTGCCACAGACGCCCTCCTTCGGCTGGACGCGGATCTTTCGGCCCCTGAGGCGGAGCACCGACCCGCCCGTCCATCTCCAGTGTACGCTCTTTTCCCACCGCCGGAAAGGGGCTGACCCTTCCCAACCCTGCGGGGGCCTCTCACAGCCTCCCGAGCCCGTTGATCTCGCCCGGCCCGCCCGAGGGCTCTTGGTTCAGGAAGCCCCGGTAGGCCCGCAGCCCGAGGAGCCGATCGAACTCCGTCCAGGCCTCGTGGGCCTCCCGCCGGCCCCGGCCTTCCAGGAGCTGGCGGAACTGGTTGAGCCGTGCGCTGACCAGGTCGGCGTAGTGGACGATCTGGGCGTTGAGGGTCTGGGGCAGGGCGACGGCCCCGTGCTCCAGGAGCCCGTGGTGGCTCAGGATGCAGTGGATCAGCTCCTGGGCCAGGGCGGGGGGGAAGCCCTCAATCTCGGCGATCGCCTCCTCCACCCGACGGGCCCCCAGGTAGAGGTGGCCGTAGAGCCGCCCCAGGTCCGTCTGGCGGAAGGTCATGGCCTCCAGGGTGTACTCGTCCAGCTTGCCGATGTCGTGCAAGAGGACGGCGGAGACGATCAGGTCCTCGTTCACGTACTCGGGGTGGAGGGCGGCCAGGGTCCGGGCGATCCGGACCATCTCCAGGACGTGCTCGAGGAGGCCGCCCAGGTAGGCGTGGTGGACGCCGGTGGCCGCCGTCTGGCGGAGAAACTGGGCACGGGTGGGCGAGTCGGGGCCGAAGAACCGCTGGAGGAGGGCCTGCAGCCACGGGTCCTGAACGGAGGCGACCACCTCATCCAGCTCTGCCGCCATCGCCTCCAAGGGGTACCGGGAGACGGGCAGGTAGGCCTCCTCTTCCACCTCCTCGGGCCGGGCTGGCCGGAGGTGGAAGACCGTCAGCTGGGTTTGGCCCCGGTAGGTGGTCACCTCCCCCTCCACGTGGACCACCGATCCGTCCTCGAAGCGCTGGTAGATGGCCTCCGCGTCCTCCCAGGCGACCGCGGGCAGGCGGCCCGTCCGATCGGAAAGAGCGAGGCGCAGGTAGACCTTGCCCGACTGGGTGCGGGCCAGCTCCTTCTCCGTGGCGACAAAAAGATCCCCGACCCGCTCACCGGGCTCCAGGTCCGCAACGAAGCGCCGCTTGTACATGATGAACCTCCCCTGGGGGACGGCTCGCTGAAGACGCTCCCGTTCCAAGGCACTCCGACCCGGCTAGCTCTCCGGCGCCGGCTCCAGCAGGCCCAGCTCCCGCAGGAGGTTCTCCTTTCGCTGGAAAGCGTAGGTCACCTGGCCATAGTTGAGCCCGGCTGCGTTGGCCACGGTGGTGAGGTTGACCAGCTTGCCCTGGGCGGCCAGCTGCCGGCCCGCCTCCAAGGCCCTGGCCCGAACCTCCTCCTTGGGCATCCGGCGGCGCCGGGGCGCCTTCCGGGCCTTGGCCGGGCGGCCCTGGCGCGCACCCGCCGCCCCGGGGCCCTCCCCGCCCGCCTCCGGCAACGGGGCGCCGGGCTGGCTGAGTAGGCGGTCCTCCAGCCGCTTCAGCCGTTCTTCGAGAGCATCCAGCCGGGCGCGCAGGGGCTGCACCGGTTCGGGGTCAGCGGCAACCGGGGACTGGTGCACCTGCTGGGCCAACGCGCCCAAGAAGAGGCTGAGCGCCTCAGCCATCTGCCGGCCGATCTGTTCATAGGTCTCCTTCGCTGGGTCACCCACGGGTTCTCACCCTTTCATGACGGAGCCCGACAGCCCCCGTCTTGACCCGATCCCACTCAGCCTGCGCTCAAAACATACTCCGGGCACTTCTCATTCCCTTTTCAAAATAGATCGCGGGACATCCTGCAAAAAGACTGAGCAAACTCGGGCTGCGAGCGTGTCTTGGGCCTCTGGACAGTTGGCCTGTCCAGATCGTATCATGCCTTTATGTGTGCCTCCTTTGCTTCGAGAGCGTCTCACCGGAGCTGGATCGCCGCCAGGTGGTGGCCGGGGTGGCGCCGGTTCCTCTCGTTCTTGGCCGGCCTGGCCATTCTTTCGGCCGGCATCCTGCTGGTGGTCCGGAATCCTTGGGGCGCGGCGGCCTGGGACGTCTTCCATCTGGGCCTGGCGCACCAGTTGGGCCTCTCCCTGGGCACCGTCAGCATCCTGGTCAGCCTGACGGTGGTGGGGGCCACCTGGGCCCTGGGCGGTGGCTGGACCATCCGCATCGGCACCCTCCTCAACGCCATCCTGGTGGGCGTCTTCATCGACCTTTACACCTACCTTGGCCTGATTCCGCCGCCCTCCGGCCTCCTCTGGGGTCTGGGGTACCTCGCAGGCGGGGTGGTGGTCCTCGCGCTCGGCACGGTCCTCTACCTGCGCACGGGGCTGGGCGCGGGTGCCCGGGACGGGCTGATGCTGGTCCTCAGCCAGCGGACGGGCTTCAGCTCCGGCCAGGTCCGGGTGGCCATTGAGGTGACCGTGGCGGTCTTGGGATGGGTCCTGGGCGGGCCCTTGGGTGCCGGGACGGTGGTGGCCGCGCTGGCCACCGGCCCCTTTACCGATCTCTTCTTCCGTCTTCTGGGCCGGGGCGCGCTGGACGAGCGCCGGCCGGCCCGCTCGTCGACCCCGCCCGGTCCGCCCTGGCAGGAAGTATCGATGCCAGAAAGAAAGCAATAGTATAGGGGTCTCAAAGCAGGGAAGCGGGCGGGAGGCCCGCTTTCGCCGCGCCGAACCGCACGGGCCCGGGCCCCGCGGGGGCGGCCCCGGGGCGGTGCGAGAGCTTTCAGTCCCCAAGGAGGCTTGGCGTATGGCCTATGTGCGCGTGCGGGAAGGGGAACCCCTTCCGCCCATCTCGGGGGAGACCCAGCTTGGTCCCATCGATCTGGCCCAATTCCGCGGGCGTCCGCTGGTGCTCTACTTCTACCCCAAGGACTCCACCCCCGGCTGCACCCGGGAAGCGGTCAACTTCCAGGCGCGCCTGGACGACTTCGAGCGGTTCAACGCCCAGGTGGTCGGCTGCAGCGTGGATTCGGTCCGCTCCCACCAGCGCTTTGCCGAGCGCCAGGGGATCCAGTTCCCCTTGATCAGCGATGCCGACAAGAGCATCTGCACCCGCCTGGGGGTGTTGAACGAGCGGGGGACGTCGGCCCGGCGGACCACCCTGGTCGTCGACGGCGACGGGATCGTCCGGAAAATCTTTGAAAACGTCAAGGTTCCGGGCCACGTGGACCAAGTCCTGGAAGCACTCCAAGAGCTGGTCTGAGCCCATAGGCCACCGCCGGAACGGGGTTGGGGACCACCAAGACAGGGGAGAGGTGCCGTGGTACCCAACTTTCAAAACGAGCCCATGATCGACTTCTCCGTGCCCGAGGCGCGCCAGGCCATGGAAGCGGCCATCACCCGGGTCCGGGGAGAGCTGGGCCGGGAGTACCCGCTCATCATCGGTGGCCAACCCATCTGGACCCAGGAACGCCTCCGGTCCATCAACCCGTCGGAGACCTCGGAGGTGGTGGGTCAGGTGGCCAAAGCTTCCCGCCGGGAGGCGGAGCAGGCTTTGGAAGCGGCCTGGGCTGCCTTCCCCGCCTGGAGCGGGCTGCCAGCCCAGGCCCGGGCCAGCGTCCTCTTCAAGGCCGCGGCCATCATGCGCCGGCGGAAGCTGGAGCTGGTCGCCTGGGTGGTGCTGGAGGCGGCCAAGACCTGGGATGAGGCCGTGGGCGACGTCAACGAGGCCATCGACTTCCTGGAGTACTACGGCCGGGAGGCGATCCGGCTGGCCCAGCCCCACCCGCTGGTCCCCTTCCCCGGCGAGGCCAACGAGGCGTTCTCCATCCCCTTGGGCGCCGGGGTGGTCATCCCGCCGTGGAACTTCCCCCTGGCGATCCTGACCGGCATGGCGGCCGGACCCGTGGCCGCCGGCAACACGGTGGTGCTCAAGCCGGCCAGCGCCACCCCCGTCATCGGCGCCAAGTTCATGGAAGTGATGGCTGAAGCCGGCCTGCCGCCGGGGGTGATCAACTTCGTCCCAGGGAGCGGCAGCGAGATCGGCGACTTCCTGGTCGCCCATCCCCGCACCCGGTTCATCAGCTTTACCGGCTCCATGGAGGTGGGCCTGAGGATCAACGAGCTGGCGGCCAAGCCCCAGGAAGGCCAGATCTGGATCAAGCGGGTGGTGGCCGAGATGGGCGGCAAGGACGCCATCATCGTGGACGAGACGGCCGACCTGGATGCGGCCGCGGACGGCATCGTCGCCTCGGCTTTTGGCTACCAGGGTCAGAAATGTTCGGCGTGTTCCCGGGCCATCTTGGTGGAGGCCGTCTATGACGAGATGTTGGAGCGGATCGTCCAGCGGACCCAGGCCCTCCGGGTGGGCCCGGCCGAGGCCTACGAGAGCCAAATGGCTGCTGTCATTGACCAAGCCGCCTACGAGAAGATCCTGAACTTCATCGAGATCGGCAAGGGGGAGGGCCGGTTGCTCACCGGCGGCCGGCCGGGCGATCCGCGGGGCTACTACATCGAGCCGACCATCTTCGCCGATGTGCCGTCTCGGGCCCGCATCGCGCAGGAGGAGATCTTCGGCCCGGTCCTGGCTTGCATCCGGGCCAAAGACTTCGACGAGGCGCTGAGGATCGCCAACGACACCGTCTACGGCCTGACGGGCTCCGTCTACTCCCGGGATCGGGCCCGGTTGGAGCGGGCCCGCCGGGAGTTCCACGTGGGCAACCTCTACTTCAACCGGAAGTGCACGGGCTCGCTGGTGGGGGTCCACCCCTTCGGCGGCTTCAACCTGTCGGGGACCGACGCCAAGACGGGCAGCCCTGAGTACCTGCTGAACTTCCTCCAGACCAAGGTGGTTTCCGAACGTCTCTAGGCAATCTTCTTCAGCCCGAAGGACATGGCTATAATGTCACGGACGCGCTCCCCGGAGCCGGCGGGCTCCGGGGAGCCGCGGATCGACCGTCGAAGGAGGAGTGCCCCATGGCGGAGGTTGGTACCCAGGCCCCCGGGTTCACCCTGAAGGCGACGGGGCCCGAGCAGGTGAGCCTCAGCGATTACCGGGGGAAGAACGTGGTCCTCCTCTTCTTTCCCTTTGCCTTCAGCCCCGTCTGCACCGAGGAGCTCTGCGGGGTGCGGGATGGGCTGAGCCAGTTCCAGGAACTGGACGCCCAGGTGCTGGCCATCAGCGTGGACAGCCCCTACACCCTGAAGGCCTTTGCGGAGGCGGAGCAGCTCACCTTCCCCCTCTTGTCCGACTTCAACAAGGAGGTCGCCCCCGCCTACGGGGCCTACTACGAGGAGCTGGCCGGGCTGAAGGGGGTAGCCAAGCGGGCCGCTTTCGTCATCGACCGGGAGGGGGTCATCCGCTACAAGTGGGTCTCTGACGTGCCCACCAACCTCCCCGACCTGGAGGCGATCCAGGCCACCCTCCGGGTGTTGGCCTGAGCCGTCCGCTGGTGCCGTCCCCTTCCCTTGATGGCGGAGATTGAGTAGAATAACGAGGGTCCCCGGTCCTTCTGGGGACCCTTTCGAGGCGGCGTAGCCAAGCGGTTAAGGCAGCGGCCCTGCAAGGCCGTGATCCCGTGGTTCGACTCCCGGCGCCGCCTCTTTTCTTTTTGGGTCCCTCCTTCTTTATTGGATCTCCCTCCTTTTCCGGATTGGGTCCGATGGCTGGCTTCTGAAACCTTCTGCTTTGGCGAGGTCCGTTGACACCGGCCTTTCGCAGGTCTACCATGACATTGAAAATCAGTCGCTAGGCCCGGCGGGAGAAGGTGTCAGAAGATGCGTAATCGTAACGACTCCCGGTTGCGTGAGGAGGCGGGCCGCCCCAGGCCCTGGGCTCGGCTCCGGTGGGCTCGGTGGGGACGCCGGGAGGGTGGGGGCGCCTGCGGGGGGACGTCCTGCGGCTGCCCCGGGGCGGTGGGGGCCCGGCAGGCCCCGGCCGGCGCGCGCCGGGTCGCCCTGGTGGGAAGCCCCAACGTGGGAAAGAGCGCCCTCTTCAACCACCTGACCGGGGCGTACGCGACCGTCTCCAACTACCCCGGCACCACCGTGGAGGTGACCCGGGGGGAGGGAGTCGTGGAGGGCGAGACGGTGGAGGTCATCGACACGCCCGGCTTCTACTCCTTCTTGCCCGTCACCGAAGAGGAGCGGGTGACCCGCCGGCTCCTGGTGGAGGAGCGGCCCGACCTGATCCTCCACGTGGTGGAGGCCGCCGCCCTGGACCGGATGCTGCCCCTCACCTTCCAGCTGCTGGAGGCGGGCTTCCCGGTCATCTTGGTGCTCAACATGATGGACGAGTGCGAGCGTCTGGGCCTTTCTGTGGATGTGGACGCCCTGTCAGCCCGTTTGGGGATCCCGGTGGTCGCCACCGTGGCCGCCACCGGCCAGGGCGTCGACCAATTGAAGCAGGAGGTGGCCCACGGTGGGCGCTCGCTCCTTGAGTCTGCCATTTGAACTCCGCTACACCCAGCCTCTGGAAGAGGCTGTCGAGGAGGTGGCCCAGGCCCTCGACGGCGGGTACGGCCTCGCGCCCCGGAGCATCGCGCTCTTGCTCCTGCAGGGGGATGAGGCGACGGTCCAGCGGGTCGGGGCCCGCCAGCCGGAGGTGGTCCGACGGTCCCGGGAACTCGCCCAGGCTCTGGAGGCGGAGCTGGGCCAGCCGGTGGCCCTGGCGGTGGCGGCGGAACGCTACCGCTGGTCCCAGCGCGTGGCCGCGGCGGTGGTCCAGGAGCGGGCGGCCCGGGACGACACCTTGGGCGAGCGGCTGGGCCGCTGGGCCATGCACCCTTGGGTGGGGCTCCTCATGGTGGCGGGGGTGCTCTATGCCCTCTACCAGTTCGTCGGCCTCTTCGCCGCCGGCACGGTGGTGGACTGGCTGGAGGAGACCCTCTTTGAGAACTGGCTGACGCCTCGGGTCAACGCCGCGGTGGCCGAGCTCATCCCCTGGCCCTGGCTGCAGGAGCTCTTCGCCTTCGACTACGGCCTCATCACCCTGGGGCTGCGGTACGCCGTCGCCATCGTCCTGCCCATCGTGGGGGCCTTCTTCCTGTTCTTCTCCATTCTGGAGGATTCGGGCTACCTCCCCCGCCTTGCCCTCCTCCTGGACCGGCTCTGCAAGCGGCTGGGCCTGTCGGGGCGGGCGGTCATCCCCATGGTGCTTGGAGTGGGATGCGGCACCATGGCCACGGTGGTCACCCGCACCCTCGAGACCCGGCGGGAGCGGGTGATCGCCACCTTCCTCCTGGCCCTGGGGATCCCCTGCTCAGCCCAGCTGGGGGTGACCATGGCCCTCCTGGCTCAGCTCCCCTGGGGGCTCGTCCTCTGGGGTGGGGTGGTGGCCCTGGTCTTCCTCACCGCCGGGTTCCTCGCGGCCCGGCTCATGCCGGGGGAGCCGCCCCTCTTCTTCAGCCACATTCCCCCCATGCGCTGGCCCCGTGGGAAGAACGTGCTGGTGAAGACCGCCGCCCGGATGCAGTGGTACTTCCTGGAGGTCCTGCCCATCTTCCTCCTGGCCAGCGTCCTCATCTGGCTGGGGCGCCTGACGGGCCTCTTCGAGCTGCTGACGGGCGCGTTGGAGCCGGTGCTGGCTGCCATGGGGCTCCCGGCTGAGGCGGCCGTCATCTTCCTCTACGGCTTCTTCCGGCGGGATTACGGCGCCGCCGGCCTCTACGACCTGGCCGACGCCGGGCTTTTGGCCCCGGCCCAGCTGGTGGTGGCCGCGGTCACCCTGACCCTCTTCCTCCCCTGCATCGCCCAATTCGGGGTGATGTGGAAAGAGCGGGGGCCGCGGGTGGCTCTCACCATCACGGGGGTGGTCCTCCTCGTCGCCTTCGGCACCGGCTGGAGTCTCCACCACGCCATCACCTGGGTAGGGGGCGTGTTCTGATCCAACCGACGACGCAGGAGCCGATCCGCTGCGCCCTCTGTGGGGCCGCTTTCCATCCGGACGACGGGTCGCCCGTCTGCCGGGCCTGTCCCCTGGGCGGGTTGATCCCCCGGTGCGGCCTGGTGCGGTGCCCCAATTGCGGGTTCGAGCAGCCCGCGCCCCCACAGCCTCAGCGGGAGCGGGCTGGGTGGACGGGAAAAGGCGGTGACAGGGTGGTGGACGGTCGGCAAAAGACCCGGATCACTCTGAGCCGGCTGGCGGAAGGGGAGCGGGCTCAGGTGGTCCAGGTGACGGCGCGGGAAGGCGCGCTGGCCAAGCTGCTGGCTATGGGCATCCTGCCGGGGGTGGAGCTCTCCCTGGTGCAGGCCCAGCCCTTGCCCGTGGTCCGGATGGGGTCCACCACGGTGGCCCTCGATCGGGAGCTGGCCCAGCTGGTGGAGGTGGCCCCGCTCGGCCCCGGTTCCCGCCCGGGCCGGGGCGGCCGCCGGCGGTGCCGGTGGTGGAGGCGGGGCTAGGCTCCGTCAGGTGAGCTCCAAGCGGTAGCGGAAGGTGGCCAGCGGTTCCCCGGGTGCGAGGGAGACCGTCGCCTGCCCCAGTTTCCGGAAACCGTGCTTCTCGTAGAAGGCTTGGGCGGGGCCGTTGGCCGCCTCCACCGTCAGCTCGACGGCCCTCACCCGATGGCGGGCCCGCAGAAGCTCCAGGCCCTGGTGGAAGAGGCGGTCGCCCAGGCCCGCCCGCTGGTAGGTGGGCAGGATGTAGATCCGGGAGAGCTCGGCCATCGCCGGGCCCACCAGCCTCATCTGGAGGAAGCCGCACGGCGCGCCCGCCTCCTCGGCCACCAAAAAGACCTGGTCCCCCTGGCCCAGCGCGGCCTCGATGGCCTCGGGGCTGTACCAGCGCTCCAGAATGGTCGCCTGGGTCTTGGGCGCCATGAGGCCCCGGTAGGTTTCGGTCCAGGTGGCCCAGGCGATGGCCCGGATCGCCTCCACATCGGTGAAGGTGGCGGGACGGATCTGGCAGCGGGCCGCCTCCGCGGGGGTGATGGGCGCCAGGCGTCGGCCCAAGATCCGGTAGGTGGGGCCGGGCATGAAGCGGAAGCGGGGGGCCAGCACCTGCCAGCCCCGCCGGCGGTAGAGGTGCATGGCCCGGCTTTCCGCCTCCAAGGTGGAGAGGACGGCCCGGCGGTGGCGCCGGCTGGCCAGGGCGAGGAGCTGGTCGTGGAGCTGGGCGCCCAGACCCCGCCCCTGGGCGTGCGGGGCAACGGCCAGCTCCGCCAACTCGAAGGGACGGTCCAGCCAGGTCTGGGCCGTCTCCCCGGGCAGGCCGGCCCGCACCCGATCGTACCACCACCCGCCCGGTTCCCCCGTGTACCCGTAGGCGAATCCGACCACCTGGCCGCCCTCCTCGGCCACCAGGCCGAGGAAGGTGGGGCCGTCCGCGTGGCGGAGGAGGATGTCGGCAAAGGCCGCGGGGTCCACCCCCCGGTAGGGCGGCTGGGAGAAAGCCTCAGTGTACACCTGGAGCAGGAAGGGGAGGAGGCCTTCCATCAGTTCCTGCCGGGCAAAGGTTCGAAGGGGCACCCGCGCCACCTCCAGGGCGACCTCCAGAGCGCAAGAGTAGGGCCATTCTTTCGACGGAACCCTCCCCGTCCCTTCCGGAAAGGAGCGGCAGGAGGGCTTACTGCGGGCAGGGAAGGAGAGGCGGGACAAGCTGAGGGGAGGCGGAGACGGGTGAGGCTCTTTCTCGTGGGGCTGGCCGGGGGCATGGGCCTGATGCTCCTGGTCCACCTGGTCCAGCGGGCGGGCGGCTGGGTGGTGGTGGGGCCCGGCGAACGGGCGGGCGGGCGCGTGGGGTGGACCAACCTGGCGATCCTGGTGGCGGTCAGCGCCTTGGAGGAATGGCTCTTCCGGGGCTGGCTCTTCGACCTCCTCCTGCCCCGGGTGGGCGCGACGGGCACCCTGGTGGTCACCTCGGCGGTCTTCGGGCTGCTGCACCTGGGCAACCGGGTCCGCCCCCTCACAATCTTCAACGCCGCCTTGGCCGGGGCCGCCTTCGGGGCCGCCCGACTCCTGACGGGGGGCCTCGGGCTGGCCGTCGGCCTCCATGTGGGTTGGAATGTGATGCAGTGGCCCGTGCTAGGCTATCCCCTCTACGGGCTGGAGCGGCGGAGCCTCTTCCACTTTCCCACCCTGATCACCTGCCAGCCCCGAGGGCCCCGGCTCCTCTCCGGGGGCGCCGATGGGCCCGAAGGCAGCCTGCTGGACACGGCGGCCTTCGGCCTGCTCCTGCTTTTCCTGGCGCGGCTCGCGGGGTAGCTCCGGGCCGGGCGCGCCCCCGGGCCCGCCCTAGCCCCCAACCCCGCTCAGAACCCGCTCGTAGGCGTCCAGGTACCCTTCCACCATCCGGTCCACGGTGAAGTGCCGCTCCACCCGGCGGCGGCACGCGGCCCGCTCCAGGCTCGCCACCTGGTCGACGGCGGCGCAGGCTTCGTCCAGGGTGGAGACCACGAAGCCCGTCTCTCCGTGGGCGACCACCTCCCGCACGGACCCCCGGTCCAGGCCGATGACCGGCGTGCCGCACGCCTGGGCCTCGGCCAGGGTGAGGCCGAAGGGTTCCGGCTCCCGCACCAGGTGGAGGAGGGCCAGCGCGCCCCCCATGAGCCGGTCCCGGGCCGCTGGATCGGCCTCGCCGACGAAGCGGATCTGCTCGCCGTCGATCTTGGGCCGGATCTCCCGCTCAAAGTATGCCTGCTGATCGGGCGGGATGTGGGCCGCCATCACCAGCGGCCGGCCCGTCCGGCGGGCCACCTCGATGGCCAGGTCCGGCCCCTTGGCCGGGTGCATCCGGGCCAGAAAGAGGAGGTACGCCCCCGGCCGGTCCTGGAAGGTGAACTGGTCCAGCTGGATGCCGTTGGGGACGGTGGCCACGTAGTTGAGCTCCGGCACCGCCTCCCGTTCGGCCTGGCTGATGGCCACATAGGGCCTTTGGGCGAAGCGCAAGAAGGCCCGCCGGGCGGCCGGCTCCAGCATGGCCGCCCCGTGGAGGGTGGTCACCACCGGTGTCTCCACCAGCTCCGCGAAGAGGAGCGGCGGCCAGTTGAGGTGGTTGTGGATCAGGTCGAACCGGCCCGCGTGCCGGAAGGCATGGACGATGTGGAGGGCCTGTTCCAGATCGGGATCCTCCACGGGCGCCTCGCCTAGAGGGCGGGGCACCACCCACTCGAGCCGGGCCTGGGTCACCGAGTCACCGGTGGCGAAGAGGGTCACGTCGTGGCCCCGGGCCACCAGGCCCTCGGCCAAATGGGAGGCCACCTGCTCCCAGGGTCCGTACCGGCGGGGCGGCGTCCGCCAGGTCACTGGCGCGAGGAGCGCGATGCGCATCAACCATCACCTCAAAGGTACCATACCACGGGTGCAGGGACGGCGCCTGTCCAAGACCGCCCTACGAGAGGGCCGTGGCAACCTCCCAGGGGAGGAAGGCGACGGGCTCCTCCTGGGGGTGGAGGCGGCCGAAGCCCAGGAGCTGGAGGAACCGGAGGCGGCCCACGGGGCCTTCGGGGGCCATCCGGTCCCAGAACCAGGAGTCCTGCCGGAAGGTGGGGTGCCGCTGGGCCAGCTCGTCCAAGGGAAGGCGGCCGCCTGTCCGGGCCACCTCCTGCAAGACCGCCTGTTCCGCCTCGCCTAGGCTGGCCAGAGTCTCAGGGAGCCGCTGGACCACCGTCTCGGCCAGCAGGCGGACCACCTCCGCCCGGCGCTCGGGCGGGCGGTCGGTGCGGTAGGCCTTCCAGACGGCCCGGAGGTTGTCGGCGGTCAGGACCCGGAGGCACTCCCGCACTGGGGGCGCGGGGAGGTCGTGGGCCCGGACGATGGCCCGCTCCAGCCGCTCCCGGCGGCGGTCCTGGTAGAATCGGAGGAACTGGAGGAGCTCAAACTCTTCCCGCCGCCGGTCCAGCTCCCGCCGGGTTCGCTGGACCTCGGCCGCATCGGGGGCCAGGCGGGCCGCCTCCTCCCAAGCCGCCAGGGCGCCGGTGTGGTCGCCCGCCCGGCTGCGGGCTTCGGCCCGGACCAGGTGGAAGAGGACGTGGAGACGGGGCGGGAGGGCCTGGGGATCCAGCCGGTCCAAGAGCCCCTCGGCCTCCGCCAGCTCCCCCCGTTCCACCAGCACCCCCGCCAGGTTGAGCTGCACCGCAGGGTGGTCATCGAGACGGGCCGCCTCTTCCAAGAGCCTCTGGGCGTCGGCCAGGCGGCCCACGGAGCGGTAGAGGTTGGAGAGGTTGATCCGGGCGGCCACCGCCTGGGGGACGAGGGCCAGAATCCGCTGGTACCGCGCTTCCGCCTCGGGTAGCCGGCCGCCGTGGGCCAGGCGGTCCGCCTCGTCCAGGAGCTCAGCGGCCAGGAGCCGGCGCTGGAGGTGGACGAGCCCCTCCACCCGCCCTTGGGCGAGGAGGGCCAGGTCGGTGGCGAAGGGCTCGTACGCTGCCGCCGGGTGACGCTGCAGGGCCCTTTCGAAGGGGCTCGCCGCCCCGCCCGCCCGGCGGCTGGCCAGGGTGAAGGCGAGGAGGGTCTCGGGACCCAGCTCCCCAGCCAGGGGCTCCAGGACGGCGGCCAGCTGGCGGAGCCCCCGGTCATCGTCCAGGAGGGCCAGCGCGCTCGCCAGTTGCTCGGCCGCCTCGGGGGCGGGAGGCTCCTGGAGGGCCAGGCTCAGGGCGCGGGTGGCTTCGGCCTGGGCCTCCTCCTCCCGCCCAGCGCGGGCCAGAAGGGTGGCCAGCAGGGCCCGGGGGAAGAGGTAGGTGGGATCGGCCTGGAGGACGGCGCGCAGCTCGGCTTCCGCCTCGTCCAGGCGGTTTTGCAGGCCCAGGCAGGCAGCCAGATTCACCCGGACGGGATGGGCCTCGGGATCGAGGGTGAGGGCCTCCCGGAGCAGGCGCTCCGCCTCCTCCGGCTCCCCCCGATCCATGGCTTCCCGGGCGGCCAGGTCCAGCTCCTCGACGCTCACGGGTCTCCCTCCCGTCACCCTTTTCCATAAGAGGCAGCATTCCCCTCTCGGGAGGGTCCCGCCCGCCGGGGCACGAACTCCTCCTCAACGACCGGGGGAGGCGGTGCCATTCGGGGCCCGGCGGGGCCCGATCAGAGGAGGGCCAAGGGTGCTCCAACCGATGGCAGGGCCGGCCCGCCTGCGGGAGCTGCTGGCGGCGGGCCGGCTCCTGGTCGCTCCCGGCGTCTATGACGGCCTCTCGGCCCGGATCGCCGAGCAGGCCGGCTTTGAGGTGCTCTACGTCTCAGGCGGGGCGGTGGCCCGCAGCATGGGCCTTCCCGACGTGGGGCTGGTCTCCCTGACCGAGACGGCCAAACGGGTCGAGGAGATCCGGGCGGTCACCTCTGGGCCGCTGGTGGTCGATGCCGATACAGGGTACGGGAACGAGCTGAACGTCATCCGGACCGTCCGGACCCTGGAGCGGGCCGGGGCCGCCGCCATCCACCTGGAGGACCAGGTGACGCCCAAGAAGTGCGGCCACTACCAGGGCCACCAGCTGATCGAGGCGGAGGCTATGGTCCGGAAGATCCGGGCGGCCCTCGACGCCCGGCAAGACCCCAACCTCCTGATCATCGCCCGGACCGACGCCCGCTCGGCCGTGGGGTTGGAGGAGGCCATCCGGCGGGGCCGGCTCTACTTCGAGGCGGGGGCCGAGATAATCTTCATCGAGGCGCCCCGCTCCGAGGCGGAGCTGGAGCGGATCGGGCAGGAACTGGCGGGGATCCCGCTCTTGGTCAACATGTTCCACGGGGGCAAGACCCCCCTGGTTCCCAAAGCCCGGCTGGAGGCGTTGGGGTACCGGTTGATGATCGTCCCCTCGGACCTGCAGCGGGCGGCCATCTGGGGGATGCAGCGGGCGGCCCGCCTCTTGCGGGAACGGGGGGAGACGACCCCCCTCGTGGGGGAGATGGCCGGCTTCACCGAGCGGGACCAGATCGTGGGGTTGCCTGAGGTGGAGGCCCTCGAGCGGCGGTACCTGGAGGGGACGGATCGTCGGTAGGGGTGACGCAGATGAACCGAAGGGACGGGCTGAGGGGACGGGGCGGCCCATGGGTGGTGGCGGGGCTGGCCGTCTGGCTGCTGGCGGCCGGCGTGGCCGGGGGGGTCGCCTCGGGGCAAGCCGCGCCCGTTCCTCCCGATGCCGGGCCCCCGCCCGCCGAAGCTCTGGGCGCCGGCGCCTCGCCCGAACTGGAGCGGGTGGGCTGGGGGGAACGCCTCTGGCCCGGGGTGCGGCTGGAGCGGACCCTGACCGTCCATGACCCCCGGCTGGACGACGACACCCCCTTCCACGCCTACTGGTTCGAGGCGGACCAAGGCCAGGTGATCATCCTGGAGATGCGCTCGGACCAGGTGGACCCGTACCTTTGGCTTTTCGGTCCCGACGCCCAATTTTTGGCCCGGGACGATGACTCGGGCCCCGGCCCCTACGACGCCCGCATCCGCCTCACCGCGCCGGCCAGCGGCCGCTACCAGGTGCTGGCCAACACCGCTTTGAGCTGGCAGCGGGGCACCTACCAGCTGGCCTTCACCCTGGAAGAGGCCTGGAGCGGGAGCGAGCCGGGCTGGCGTGGGGAGGAGGGGCGCCAGCCGACCCCCAGCCTGCCCCGCCCACCCGCCCGGGGCCCTGGCGAGGGGCCCAGCGCCCGGGGCCTGGTGGCCGCCCCCAGCGCCAATCCGAGGGGCGCGGCGACGCCGCCCACCCAAGGGGCGCTCCAGCCGGGGCTCCGCCGGTCGGGCCGGGTGGGGGCGACGGAGCTGATCCACTTCTGGCTGGTGGAGCTGCCTGAAGGGCAGGACCGCTTCGAGGTGGGCCTCTTCAACGCCACGGGGCCCCTGGACTTGGTGGCCACCCCCGAGGACCCCGTGGAGCCGGGGGTGGGGGACTTCCCCTTCAAGGCCATGACCGGCCGGGAGAACGAGCGGCTGGAGGTGGTCCTGGAGGCCGGTGGCCCCCGGCGGTGGCTGGTGGGGGTGGTCAACTGGGAGCCCGTCTCCATCGGGTACGAGATCGAGGTGGCCTTCGACCGGCCCCTCCCGCCCTACCCCGAGTACAAGCCGCCTCTGCCCCAAGTGATCGCCGCCTTGAACCCCCTGGAGCGGGCCATCCGGGCGACGGTCCAGATCTCCACCCCCGAAGGGAGCGCCTCAGGCACCCTCCTCACCCCCGACGGCTTCATCCTGACCAACTACCACGTGGTGGGGGAGTGCCGCTACACCGGCGAGCTCTTCGGCTGCGAGGGGGACCTGCTCCGGGACGAGCGGGGGGAGCCGGTGGAGCTGGTGGTGGGGCTGGCCCACGAGGCCCGGGGGGCGGCCACCCAGTACTTCGTGGCCGAGGTGGTCCGCACCCTGCCCGAGTACGATCTGGCGCTCCTCCAGATCACCCATGACCTGAACGGCCTGCCTGTGCGGGGGCCCATCTTCCCCTGGATCCCCGTCGATCTCTCGCCCGACGGGGTCCGCCTGGGGGATGAGGTGATGGTGCTGGGCTATCCCGCCATCGCCCAGACCGCCGGCCGGATCCCCTTGAGCCTCACCCGGGGGATCCTCTCGGGGTTCACCCTAGAGGGCGGCCGGCGGGTCCTCCTTCAGACGGACGCGGCCATCGAGGCGGGCCACTCGGGCGGCGCCCTCATCCGCCTGCCCGAGGCCCGCTTGGTGGGCGTCCCGTCCGACACCCGCATCGACTGGGAGACTTTCGAGAAGCAGAACTACGCCCGTCCCGTCTCCCTCATCCCTGAGGAGTGGCGGCAGCTCCTGAGGGCCCACGGCGCCACCTTCTTTGGATGGAACCCGGAAGGCTCCGAGGCTTCCGACCCGCCGGCCGATGCTCCCGCCGGGTCACCGGCTCGTCCCTAGGCCGTCCGGGGGCATGGCCCGCCCCCGCCCCGCATAAGATCGGGGCGCGGAAGGGGGCGGGTCCGTGGTCAACTGGCTCTGGGCGGCGATGATCCTCTCGGGGTTTGCCATGGGCCTGGTCCGGGGGGCTGGGACCTCCCTCACCCAGAGCTTCTTCTCCCAAGCCGCGGCGGGCTTCCAGACAGGCCTGCAGGTGCTCATCTACATCATGCTCTGGTTCGGCCTCAGCCGCATCGCCGAGCGGGCGGGGGTGCTGGAGCTTCTGGCCCGCTGCATCCAGCCTTTGGTGCGGCCCCTTTTCCCAACGGTGCCCAAGGGCCACCCGGCCTTCAGCGCCATGGCCCTCAACCTGGCGGCCAACTTCCTCGGCCTGGCCAACGCGGCCACCCCCTTCGGGCTGAAGACCATGCAGGAGCTGAGCCGCCTCAATCCCCGTCCCGGCGAGGCGAGCCAGGCCATGATCACCTTCCTCGCCCTTAACAGCGCGGCCATCGGTCTGGTGCCGTCAACGGCCATCGCCCTGCGGGCCGCGGCGGGCGCCGCCAACCCCGGTGATATTGTGGTCCCCTCCATTGTGGCCACCGCCATCCCCCTGGGCGTGGTCCTGGCGGTCGACTGGGTGATCCGCCAGGTGGACCCCCGCCGGCCGAGCCTGCCGCCCCCGAGGGGAGGCCGCCTATGGCGGGCTGGGTGATCCCTGTTCTGGTGAGCACCATTCTGCTGGTGGGTCTGGCCCGGCGGGTGGACCTACTGGACGCCTTCGTTGACGGGGCCCTGGAAGGGGCCCAGATGGGCCTGCGCATCCTGCCCTTCATCATGGCCATCTACGTGGGGGTGGGGCTCTTTCAGGCGGGCGGCGTGATGGATCTGGTGGCCGAGACCCTGGCGCCCCTGGCCCAGCTCCTGCGCCTGCCCGTCGAGCTCTTCCCCCTGATGCTCATCCGGCCCTTCTCCGGCGGGGCGGCCATGGGGCTGGTGGCCGATATCTTGCGGGAGCACGGCCCCGACTCCCTGGTGGGCCGGACCGCCTCCATCATGGAGGGGAGCTCCGAGACCACCTTTTACGTCCTCACCGTCTACCTGGGGGCGGCGGGGGTGAAGCGCTCCCGGTACGCCCTGCCCTTATGCCTGCTCGGGGATCTGGTGGGCTTTGTCGCCGCCGGTTGGGCGGGCCGGACCTTCTTCTGACGGAGCCCGCCGGCCCGAACCGGCCAGGAGCCCCGCCGCTCCCACCACCAGCAGGACCCCCAGGATCCGATCGGCCTGAAGAGGTTCGCCCAAGAAGAGCACGCCCAGGGTGGAGGCCGCCACTGGCTCGATGGTGGCCAGCAGGCTGGCGGTGGGGGCGGGCAGGGCGGAGAGTCCCCAGGTGTAGAGGAGGTAGGCGCCCAGGGTGGGGACGAGCCCCAGCAGGACCAGGAGCCCCCAGACCTCCCGGTGGTGGGCCAGAGCTTGCCAGGGGGGTGCCGCCACCGCCAGGGCCAGAGCCCCGAAGGCGAAGGCGTAGAAGACTGCGGTCTCCGGCGGGTAGCGCCGCAGGGCTCGCTTGCCGAAGATGCTGTACAGCCCGTAGGTGAGGCCTGAACCCAAGCCGAGGGCCACCGCCCGGGCCGAGAGGCTCTCCCCGCCAAGGAGGGCCTGCCCCGCGCCGGTCACCAAGAAGACGCCCACGAGGGCGAGGCCCAAGGCCGTCAGCTCCCCCACGCCCGGACGGGCGCCCCCCAAGAGCCAGGTGAGGAGCACCACCCAGGCGGGCGCGGTGTAGAGGAGGGCGGCGGCCACCGAGACGGGGGCGGCCTCGATGGCGGCAAAGTACAAGACGTAGAAGAGGCCGATGCTGATCAGCCCGTAGGCGGCGAAGAAGGGTAGGTCCCGCCAGCGGATCCGCAGGCGGCCCGCCCGGGGGAGCATCCAGAGGGCCAGGCCCAGGAAAGCGACGGCCGCCCGGACGCTCACCACCTCCACCGGCGAGAGGCCCGCCTGGTAGAGGCGCTTGCCGAAGAGGCCAAGGGTGCCCCAGAGGGTGGCGGCGGCCAAGACGGGCAGCGCGCCCCGGAAGAAGGCCGATGACGGAAGACGGTACCCGGTCATGGCGTCCCTCTCCGACCGTACGGTGGAGCCATTCTAGCACGGCCCGGCCCGGGCGTCCAGGTTCCTCCACCCCTCCTCAGCCTCGCCTGTCCCCCAGGCGCCCGGCAGGGTCCCGCGCGGCGGCGGAGAACTCTTCTTTGCACGAGGAGATGGATAATTCGGCCATTTCGGAGGTGGGTGGGCTGTGCCGGATCTTTCCCAGTGCCTGGCCCAGTACACGGCCGGGCTCACCTTCGACCAGATCCCCCAGGAGGTGATTGCCCAGGCCAAGCTGCGGGTCCTGGACAGCCTGGGGTGTGCGGTGGCCGCCTTCGACGCCGACACCAGCCAGGTGGCTCGGCGGGTGGCCCGGGAGTTGGGCGGCAACCCCCAGGCCGAGGTGGTGGGGGAGGGCTTCCGTACCGCCGCGGACCTGGCCGCCTTCGCCAACGGGGCGATGATTCGGTACCTGGACGCCAACGACACCTACCTCTCCAAGGAGGCGTGCCACCCCAGCGACAACCTGGCCGCGGTCCTGGCCGCCGCCCAGGCCGAAGGGAAGGGGGGCCGGGAGCTTCTGGAGGGTCTGGTGGTGAGTTACGAGATCCTGGCCCGGCTGGCCGACGCCGCCTGCATCCGGGATCGGGGCTGGGACCACGTCACGTACGGCGCCATCTCTGCGGCGGCGGGGGCGGCCCGGGTGCTGGGCCTGGACGCCGCCACCACCCGGGAAGCCCTGGCCCTGGCGGCCACGCCCAACATCGCGCTCCGCCAGACCCGGGTGGGTCAGCTCTCCATGTGGAAGGGAGCCGCCTTTGCCAACGCGGCCCGGAACGGCCTCTTCGCCGCGTACCTGGCCCGGGCGGGGATGACGGGGCCGGAGGAGGTCTTCGACGGTTTCCGGGGGTTCATCCGGCAGGTCTCAGGGCCCCTGGAGCTACCCCCCTTCGGCGGGGAGGGCGGCCGCTTCAAGCTCCTCGATACGGACATCAAGCACTTCCCGGCCGAGTACCACTCCCAGGCGGCCATCGAGGCGGCCCTGACCGTCCGGGAGCAGATGGCCGCCGATGGGCTTGAAGCGGGGGCCGTGGAGCGGGTCGTCATCCGCACCTTCAAGGTGGCGGTGGAGATCATCGGGGGCGAGCCCGAGAAGTGGCACCCCACCACCCGGGAGACGGCGGACCACTCCATGCCCTACCTGGTCGCCGCGGCGCTGGTCGATGGCGACATCACCCCGGCCACCTTCACTCCCGAACGGGTGCGGGATCCCGAGCTGCACGCCCTCATCCAACGGATCGAGGTGGTGGAGGCCCCCGAGTTCACCGCCCGCTACCCGGACTGGATTCCCACGGAGGTGGCGGTGACCGCCGCCGGCCGGACCTACACCGAGCGGGTCGAGGCGCCTCTGGGCCACCACCACAACCCCATGGACCAGGACGCCGTGGAGGCCAAGTTCCTGAGCCTCACGGGGCCTTCCCTCCCGGAGGAGCGGGCCAGGGCCTTCTTCCGGGCGGTGGAGCGCCTGGAGGCTCTGAACAATCTCGAGGAGCTGCTGGCGCCGTTGCGGCTTGGGGTGTGAGGAGGCGACTGGCGGTTCCCGGGCTTAGATCCCCAAGTATGCCGCCCGTACCCGCTCGTCGCCCAAGAGCTCCGGGCCCGAGCCCTCCAGGGTGATGCGCCCGTTCTCCAAGACGTAGGCCCGGTCCGCCACGGCCAGGGCCTGGGTGACGTTCTGCTCCACCAAGAGGACCGTCACCCCTTGGGCGCGGATCTCCTCCACGATCCGGAAGACCTCCTTCACCAGCAAGGGCGCGAGGCCCAAGGAGGGCTCATCCAGCATGAGGAGCCGGGGCTGGCTCATGAGGGCCCGCCCGATGGCCAGCATCTGCTGCTCGCCCCCCGAGAGGGACCCGGCCAGCTGGTGGCGGCGTTCTTTCAAGCGGGGAAAGGCCTGATAGACCCGGGCCAGGCTCTCCGCTCGGGAGCGGCGGGCCCGGGGCAGGTAGGAGCCTGTGAGGAGGTTCTCCTCCACGGTCATGTCGGGAAAGAGCTGGCGGCCCTCGGGGATGAGGGCCAGGCCCAGGTCCGTCACCCGGTGGGCGGGCAGGTGGTGGATGGGCTTCCCTTCGAAAAGAACCTGGCCCCGCCGGGGGTGGAGGAGCCCGCTCAAGACCCGGAGGGTGGTGGTCTTGCCGGCGCCGTTGGCCCCCACTAAGGTGACCAGCTCGCCCGCCTCCACCCGGAAGGAGACCTCCCAGAGGACCTGGACGGGGCCATAGAAGGCGTCGATCTCGCGAACCTCCAGCATGGCTGCTGCCTCCTTGGTGGTGCGCCGGTGGGCTTGGAGCGCCGCTTGGGAGCCGCCGGGCCCGGCCTCCTGGCCTCGGGCCTCACGTGCCCAGGTACGCTTCGATCACCGCCGGATCCCGGGCGACCTCCGCCGGCGCTCCTTCCGCGATCTTCACCCCGTGGTGGAGGACCACGATCCGGTCGGAGATCCCCATGATGACCTGCATGATGTGCTCCACCATGAGGATGGTGATGCCCTGGTCCCGGATGCGTCGGATCAGCTCGACCGTCTGGGCCGCTTCCGCCGGGTTGAGGCCGGCCACCACCTCGTCCAGGAGCAGCAGGCGGGGCTGGGTGGCCAGGGCCCGGGCGATCTCCAGGCGTTTCCGACCGGCCAGGGTCAGGTCGGAGGCGAGGGAATCCCGCCGGTCGGCCAGCTCCACCTGTTCCAGCACCTCCAGGGCCCAGCGGAGGGCCCCGGCCCGGTCGGGGTGGCGGAGGTAGGCCCCCACCAGGACGTTCTCCAGCACGGTGAGCTGGGGGAAGGGCTTGACAATCTGGAAGGTCCGCCCCACCCCCCGGCGAGCCAGCTCATAGGGCGGGAGCCCCGTCACCTCCTCCCCCAGGAAGGTGAGGCTGCCGGCGGAGGGCCGGACGAAGCCGCTCAGGGCGTTGAAGAAGGTGGTCTTGCCCGCGCCGTTGGGGCCGATGAGGCCTACGATCTCCCCTGCCTCCATGGTCAGGTCCACATCCTTGAGCGCGGTGAGCCCCCCGAAGCGGACCGTTACCTTAGCGGCGTGCAGGAGCGCCAACGCCCAGCCACCTCCTCTGCCGGCGCAGGAGGGTGCGGGCCGTCCCCATAACGCCGGTGGGGGCGAAGCGGATGATGAGGATCATCAGAAGGCCGTAGACCAAGAGGTTGGCCTCGCCCAGGGTGATCCGCAGCCAGTCGCCCGCCCCCTCCAGGAGGACCGCTCCGAGGAGGGGCCCGTAGAGGGTGCCCGTCCCGCCGATGATGGCCATGAGGGCCAGCTCAATGGAGAGCTCCATCTCCAACACCCCGTACGGCTCGAAGAAGGAGAGAAAGATGGCGTAGAGCACGCCGCCCGCCGCCGTCAGCCCGCCGCTGATGGCGAAGGCGGCCAGCTTGTATCGGGTGGGGTTGATCCCCATGGCCATGGCCGCGTCCTCATCCTCCCGGATGGCCTGCAGGGCGTAGCCGAAGCGGCTCCAGCTGAGCCACCAGACGATGAGGAGGGCGATGGCCAGAAGCCCCAGGGCCAGGTAGAACTCCACCCAACGGTCGAAGAGGTCCAGTCCCAGGAAGGGGGGCATGTCGTAAATGAACAGGCCCTGCGCGCCCCCCGTCACCTGGCGCCAGTTGACGGCGACCAGCCGGAGGATCTCCGCCACCGCGATGGTGGAGAGGGTGAAGTAGGGGCCCCGCAGGCGAAAGGTGATCCAGCCCCAGATCAAGGCTATCCCCACCGCGGTGGCCAAGGCCACCAGGAAGCCCCCCCAGGGGGCGAGCCCCGTGTTGAGAAGCAGGAGGGTCATCACGTACGCCCCCAACCCGATGAAGGCTGCGTGGCCCAACGAGAGCTGGCCCGCCCACCCACCCACGATGTCCCAGGCCAGGGCCAGGGCGCCGAAGAGGACGATGCTGATCCCCAGGTTCAGGTGCCGGGGGAAGGCAGCCGGGTAGAGCCCGATGAGAAGCAGGATGACGCCGATGCTGAGCAGGCTGCGAAGGCGCGACTCCATGCCGTCCCTCCTTCACTGGGCATGACGCGGCATTATGCCTGGGAGCGCCCGAAGAGGCCGGCCGGGCGGAGGAGGAGCACGAGCAGGAAGGCGATGAGGCCGAAGGCGTCCCGGTACCCGCTGGAGAGGTAGGTGGCGCCCAGCGACTCGGCGACGCCCAGGAGGAGCCCCCCGCCGATGGCCCCGAGCACGTTGCCCATCCCGCCGAGAACCGTCACCACGAAAGCCTTCCGGGTGAAGACGGAGCCCACCGTGGGGATCACGTAAAGGACGGGCAGGAGCAGGACCCCCGCCAGGGACGCGAGGGCCACGCCGATGGCGAAGACCGCATTCCGCACCCGCTGGGTGTCGATCCCCTGCAGTTCGGCGGCCGCTGGATTCTGGGCGGTGGCCCGGATGGCCCGTCCCAGCTCGGTCCGGTTGAGCATCCCGTAGAGCGCCGCGATGACCACCACCGTGATGGCAAAGGAGAGGGTGAGGGGCAGGCTGAAGCTGACGCCCGCCAGCTGGAACGTGGCGGTGGAGTAGCTCGTGTAGATGCTCTGGGGATGGGCGCCGAATCCCAGGAGCAGGCCGTTGCTGATCACCAGGCCGATGCCCACCGTCATGAGGATGTAGCCCTTCTCCGGCCCGCTGGCCATGGGCCCTACCAGCACGCGGTTGGTCACCCAGCCCAAGGCGCCCCCGGCCAGCACCACGATGGGGATGGCCAAGAACGGGTCGAGCCCCGTCGCCCGGAAGAGCCAGAGGGTGAGGTACATGCCGAGGGCCAGGAACTCCCCGTGGGCGAAGTTGATCACCCGCATGACACCAAAGACCAGGCTGAGGCCGATGCCCACCATGGCGTAGATGCCGCCGGTCAGCAGGCCGTTGACCAGGGATTGGACCAGACTAATGACGCCCTCCACCACCAACCCAACCTCTCTCCGCATTTCCAGGACCGGTGGCGGGCCGCCCCCCACCGGCAACGTCAAGGCGGCGGGCGGCGCCTGCGGCGCCGCCCGCGCCCGGCGCTCCGACCCCCAGGGGCCGGACTGGCTACCGCTGGTCCCACGCCGGTGTGGGGAAGCGCGCGGCACCGGCTGCGATCTCAAAGGGGTAGACGGTGACGAAGCGGCCGTCCTGCACCTGCTCCACCACCATCTCGAGGGGGTTTTGGTTCATGAACCCGTCGTAGTCTGCGAAGGTGACGGGCCCCGCGGCCGTCATGAGGTTGGTCGCCTTCAGGGCTTCCCGGACGGCGTCGGGGGCCAGGGACGCGGCCCGGTTGAGCGCGTCGGCGGCGACGATGAGAGCCATGTAGGCTTCAGCCGCGTGGTAGGAGGGCTCCTCGCCGCCCAGGGCCTCCACCAGTTTCCGGTAGAGCTCCTGAGCGCCCGGGTAGGCGACCGAGGGCGTCCAGGAGGTGGCGCTGAAGACGAACTCGGCGGCATCGCCCGCGCCCTGGATGAAGGTGTCGAGGGCGAAGCCCGCCGCGCCCCCGGCGAACATCTTGGGCGTCAGGTTGACCTCCTTCGCCTGCCGCATGATGGCCACCGAGTCTTCCTCGTAGGAGACCATGAAGACGATGTCGGGCTGCAGGGCCCGGAACCGGTTGAGGATGGGCCGGAAGTCCGTCAGGCCCCGATCGTAGACATCCCGCCCCACCACCCGGTAGCCCCGCTCCCGGGCGATCCGCTCGGCAGCGTCGGCCACCGAGGTCTCGAAGGCGCCGCTGCCGTGGAGGATGGCGATGGTCTCCATGCCGCCCAGATGGTCAGCCAGGTTGAGCAGGGAGACAGCATAGGAGGTAGCGTTGGTCTTGGCCCGGAAGACCCAAGGCGACCCGGGCCGGTTGATCTCGTCCGCGGCCGAGCCGGAGACGATGAGGGGGATGCGCTGCCGGGTCGCGTAGGCGGCCAAGGGCTTGCTGATGCTGCTGGAGTAGGTACCCAGGATCATGGGCACGCCGGCGTTGATCAGCCGTTCGGCCGCGGCCAAGGCCGCATTCTGGTTGGAGGTATCATCCTCGATGATCAAGCGGAGGGGCTGGCCTTTGACACCGCCGGCGGCGTTGATCTCGTCCAAGGCCACCTGGTAGCCAGCCATCTGCATCCTCCCGAAGGTGGCGAACCGCCCCGTCTGGGACGTGATGATACCCACCCCGATCCCCTCTTGGGCCGAGCTGGCGGGCGCCAGCAGGCCCAAGCCGAGGACCAGCAGGGTTGCCAACAGGCGGACCAAGCCGATCAACCTCCTGCACGGAGCCCCCAGGGCTCTGAGGATGAGAAGCCCAAGCTGGGGACGATCTTCGCTCAAATTCTAAAAAACTCCTGCTTCCAGAATTGTGAGTGGAGCGCGGCGGAAAGGCAAAGCCCAGTTGATGGCCGTTTTCCTGTCTGGTGCAGCCAGCCCGGCAGGAACGGAGCCGGACGCGGGGAATCGGTGTTCGGGGTCCCCCTCGGGGGACCTCATCCACGGGGGGTGACGAGATGGCCCGCGCCGCGGCGACCTTGCCCCTGCACGGCGGCCGGTGCCCCCGCTGGCTCTTCGAGCGGATGAAGCGGTTGGGGGCGGCCATCGTGGAGGTGATGGTCCACGAGTTCGGCGCCGAGGAGGTCCTCCGGCGCCTGGCCGATCCCTACTGGTTTCAGGCCTTGGGGTGCGTTCTCGGCTTCGACTGGCACTCCTCAGGGGTGACCACCACCGTCTGCGGGGCCCTGAAGGAGGGCCTCCGGCCGCTCCAGCGGGAGCTGGGGCTGTATGTGGCCGGCGGCAAAGGAGGCGCCTCCCGCAAGACGCCTCAGGAGATCGAAAGCTACGTGGAGCAGGACGGGCTGACGGTGGACGGGCCCCAGCTGGTGCGGGCCAGCCGCCTGGCGGCCAAGGTGGACAACACCGCCCTCCAGGACGGCTTCCAGCTCTACCACCACGTCTTCTTCTTCACCGCCAGCGGCGCCTGGGCGGTGGTCCAGCAGGGGATGGAACCCGCGGGCCGGTGGGCCCGCCGCTACCACTGGCTCTCCGAAGAGGTGGAGCGCTTCACTGAAGAGCCCCATGCGGCCGTCTGCTGCGACCGGACGGTCCGGCCCGTCAACCTGGTGGCAGCCGAAAGCGCCGCCTGCCGGGAGACCACCACCGCCCTGGTTCAGGAGCCGCCGGAGCGGGTGGTGCGGGAGCTGCGCCGCATCGTGGAGACGGGCCGCCACCTTCAGCTGCCCATGGCCCACCAGGTGCCCCGGGCCGCCTACCTGGAGCGGGCCCTGTTGGAGCTGTACCAGGCCCCGCCCGAAAGCTTCGAAGAGCTCTTGGGCCGGCCGGGGGTGGGGCCCAAGACCCTCCGGGCCCTGGCCTTGGTGGCCGAGGTCACCTACGGGGCCGCCCCCAGCTACCGGGATCCGGTGCGGTACACCTTCGCCCACGGCGGCAAAGACGGGACGCCCCGGCCGGTGGACCGGGAGCTGTACGACGAGACCATCACGGTGATGGAGCAGGTTCTGGCAGAGGCTCGGGTGGACCGGAGCGAGCGGCTCCACGCCCTGCGCCGGCTGGCCCGGTACTCGGCCCAGCTCAAGCCCCGGTGAGGGCCGCCCCGGTGGGTTCAAAAGGCGCGCTAGAAGATGAGGGTGAGCAAGAAGCCGATGGCGCCGATGCAGGCCACGATGAGCCCATAGGAGAGGAACTGCCGCTTCTGCCGGCGGCTGACGCTGGGGCCGGCTCGCAGGCCGAAGTAGGTCATCCCCACTCCCAGCAGCGTGAGCAGAAGGAACCAGCCCACGGTCTCAGCCCCTTTCGGGATGCTTGGCTGCGCGCCGCGTGACGCCCCGGGGCGCCTGGCGCATGAAGGTCTTCCCTCAAAAGTATTCTACCATGCGCCCAGCGCGAAAGAAGGCGGGAGGGCGGCAATGGGCTGTCCAAGCGGCTTGCCGCGCCTGTGAGCCCTTCGGGGTTGGATCTCCGGAGTCGGATCGGATCCGTCGGGTTCCGTCAGGTCCGGAAGAGGGGCGAGCGCTGGACGATGGCCGCCGCCGGCCGGTACATCAGGTTGAGGTACTCGGCCAGCATCCGGTCGCTGGTGAACCGCCCATCGGCCAAGCGGATGCTCTCCCGCATCATCTGCCGCCAGCGGGTCGGGTTCTCGTAGAAGGTGGGGATCACCTCGTCGACCAGAACCTCGATCAGGCTCACCAGGTCCTGCTCATCTTGCCCCGGGCCCTCGTACCCGCTGCCGATCTGCCACCCATTCACCCCGTGCCGGACCCCTTCCGGCCACCACCCGTCCAAGACGCTCACGTTGAGGACGCCGTTCAAGGCCGCCTTCATCCCCGACGTGCCCGAGGCCTCCAGGGGGCGCTGGGGCGTGTTCAGCCAGACGTCGCACCCCCGGGTGAGGAGGGCGCCCAGGTCCATGTCGTAATCGGGCAGGAAGGCGACCGCCTGGGGGAAGCGCCGGCTCATCCGCCACAGGTGCTGGACCAGCTGCTTGCCCGCGTGATCCTCAGGGTGAGCCTTGCCCGCGAAGACCAGCTGGATGGTCTGGTCTTCCAGGAGGGGTTCGATCACATCGGGCCGCTGGAAGATGAGGGTGGGCCGCTTGTAGGGGACGGCCCGGCGAGAGAAGCCGATGAGGAGCCGCTCGGGGTTGAAGGTCTGGCCCGTCCGGCGGCGGATCTCGTCGATCAGCTCCCGCTTGGCCTGCATGTGGGGGGCCCACAGATCCTGCCCAGCCTCGTAGGCCCGCCGGATCCGGGGATCCTGCCAGGTCCGGACGTGGACGCCGTTGGTGATGGAGAGGATGGGGGCCGTCCCCTCCACGTCCTCCCACATCTTCCGGGCCGTCGCCCCGTGCATCTTGGAGACACCGTTGGCGAAGCTGGAGAGCCGCAGGCCGGCCACCGTCATGTTGAAGGGGTCCCCGCCCAGGGCCACCATCTCGTGCCAGGCCAGGCTGTTGAAGGCGCCCATCTCCTGGAGGAGGTGGAGGGGGTGGGACTCGTTCCCCGCCATGACAGGGGTGTGGGTGGTGAAGATCACCTCGTCCCGGGTCGCCTCCCAGGCGGCCTGGAAAGAGAGCCCCCGCTGCCGCTTCTCCCGGATGAGCTCCGTCCCCGCCAGGACCGCATGCCCCTCGTTGAAGTGGTAGAGCTGAACCTCCTCGCCCAGGGCCCGCAGGGCCCGCACGCCCCCGATGCCGAGGACGATCTCCTGGGCGATCCGGGCCGGACCGTGGCCGTTGTAGAGCCGGCCGGTGATCCAGCCGTGGGGCTCGTCGGGCGCACCCGCATCCAGGAGGTAGAGGGGGGCGTTCTCGAAGGCCTCGGTCTTCCACACCTTCAGGGGGACCGTCTCCCCCCGGATCGCCACCTCCACCCGCACCCCGGTGTCGGTGCAGAAGTCGGGGGTGTAGTGGGGGAAGTCATCGTGGGGCCAGCCGTGCTCATCCAGCCGTTGGCGGGTGTACCCTTGGCGCCAGAGGATCCCGATGCCCACCAGAGGCAGGTCCAGATCCCGGGCGGTCTTGAGGATATCCCCCGCCAGGACCCCCAGGCCCCCCGAGTAGATGGGGAAACGGGAGCTCAAACCGTACTCCATGCAGAAAAAGGCGACGCGCGGTTGGTCTCGGCGGCCCACGACCACCTCTCCCTTCCGCCCCGTAGGGTGACTCCCACCTGGCGGGGCCTCCCGCGGGAATGGCTGGAATCGAGGCGTCCATAGGCCGGGATCAGGGCCGGGAAGGCGTCATGGGAGGCGCATCCAGACCAGGCCGTTGGGCTCCCGCTGGAAGCCCGCCTGCTGGAGGACGGCGGCCACCGGCTGGTCCAGGATGGGGGCGTCGCCCCACCACCCGACCCGCACCCGCTGCAGCCCCACCCGGGGGAGCTGGGCGACCAGGGCGCCCAAGGCGTCCCGCTGCCCGGCCTCGCCCAGCCCCTCCCAGGCCTCCAGAGGGGTGAGCCGCTGGGGGCCCACCTCCAGGACCAGGACGGGACGAGGGCCCTGGAAGAGCACCCAGACTCCCGGCCGGCGGGGAATGGCCGGCGGGTGGGAGGGGTGAGGATCCCCACTGGAACGGCGCAGGGTGGGCCAGAGGTTGGCCGGGTCGAGGGCGGCCAGGAGCCGGAACGTGCCGGCTGTCTCCGGGTCGGGCCGATCCCGCAAGAGCTCCACCCCTTCGGGCAGCCCGAACTGGAGCCCGCTCAGCCCCCGGACGAAGAGGCCCCGGCGGACCTCGCCTACCGCCTCCAGGTAGAGGAGCGCCTCCACCACCTCGTCCCAGCGGCCCAGGGGGGCCAGGTCGAAGAGCTCCCGGGTGACCAGCCCGTACCGCTCCAGGAGGAGCCGGGCCACGGTCAGGGCTTGGGGGCGCGGGCTTTCGTCCTCGGCCCCTCCCGACGGGGAGGGTGGGACAGCGAAGGGGGTCCCCAGGGTCCCGCCTGGGGGCATCCTTTCCGGGCCCGCCACTGGCGCCCCCGGCAGCAGGCTCCAGCGGCCCGCGGCCAGGGCCCGCCGGCGGCGCTGGTCCCGGCCCAGCCGTTGCCGGATGCGGCGGCGGGCCGCCAGCCGGGCGGAACGCCGGCCCGGGAGGCCGGGCCAGGGGGAGGGCAGCCCCGAGGCGGGCGCCGGTGGCGCTGCGGGGGCCGGCCCCTCCTGGCCCGGCGGCGCCTCCTCCCAGAGCCGGAGGGCCTCCAGGCTGTCGTGGGTCACCCAGCCCTGGCGGGCCAGGGTCCAAAGGGCCGCCTCCAGCCGCTCGGGACTGGTCCCCGGCAGGCGTTCCAGGAACTCATCCCAAAAGAGGGCCCCCCGGGCCTCGAGGAGAGCCAGTACCTGGCCTTCCAGGCCGCCGGCAGGCGGGGCCGGCCAGGCCCAGACCCCCGCCACCTCCCGCCAGCGATCCCGCTCGAAGAGGGCGCAGGCGGGCAGGCCGCCCACCTCACCGCCCACCCAGAGCCAGTGCCCCGAGCGGAGGAGGTACTCCAGCCCGGCCCGGAGGAGGCCCGGGGGAAAGGCCGGCAGGCGGGCCCCGAGGACCGCCTCCCAGAGGGATGGGGAGAGAAGCCACCCTCGGAGGGGGACCAGGGCGGCCTCGAGATCCTCCTCCAGGGCCGCGGGCGAGGCCTCAGCAAGGGAGGCTGTCCTTCGAGACCCTTCCTCGCCGGGCCCCACCCCTTGCCACCGGAGGGCCAGGACCTGAACCTGCTCGAGGGGCACGGGTTCCACGGCCCGGCGGGCCGCGGCTAGGCTCTCCCAGTGGATCCGCCGGAGGAGCTGGGCCGCGCACCACTCCTCGCCCTCGATCCCTTCCCGGAAAGCGCCCCGCACCAGCGTGCCCTCCCCCTCCAGGTCCGCCAGAAGCTCGGCCAGCCAGGCCCCCTGGCCCAGGTGCGCGGCGGCCTCCTCCAAGGTGAAGGGGCCCTGGTGGGCGGCGTACCGTTCCGCCAGCACCCGCCGCAGGGCCGGGCCCGGGTTGGTGGCGGGCAGCCTCTCCAACAAGGCCGCCGGCACCCAGGCCTGGGCCCGCCCGGGAACCCAGGGGGCCAGCTCCGGCGGTAGGGGCCGGGCGAGCCCCGCCTCTTCCAGTTGAGCCAGGAAGCGGCCGGCATCGCTTTCGCAGCGGGCCTGGGCCTCGGCGAGGGTGAGGGCGCCCAGCCGTTCCAGCAGGTCCAGAAGCTGGGAGGGGGTGGTGGCCCGGCGGCCCGGCGCCGTCCCCTGGAGCTCGGCCCGGATCTGCTCGATCACCTCCCGGTCCAAGAGCTCCCGCAGCACCTGGGAGCCCAGGGCCTCCCGGAGGGCCTGCTGGGAGAGCTGGAGAAGCTGGGCCCGCCGTTCCGCCCGGGGGCTGTCGGTGTGGTAGACGTAGTCTCCCAGGAAACGGAAGACCAGGCCGGCGGCGAAGGGCGAGGGCGCGGGGCGCTGGACCACCTCCAGACGCCGCCGGCCCGCCTTCACATCCTCCAGGACGCTCCTGAGGCCGGGCACGTCCAGCGCCTCGTGCCAGAGCTCCCGCAAAGCCTCCACCACCAGGGGGAAGTCGGGCTCGGCGCGGAAGGCCTCCAGGAGGTCGCTCGCCCGGAGCCGCTGCTGCCACAGGGGCCGGCGGCGGAGGGCGGTGGAGCGGGGAATGAGGAGGGCCCGGGCGGCGGCGTGGCGGAAGAGGACGGCAAAGAGCGGGCTGCCCGTCGCCTCCTCGCTGATGAGGGCCTCCAGGTCGGGGAGGAGGTCGAGGTCCGCCAGGGCCAGGGGCGCCTCACCCCAGCCGGGGAACCGGAGGAGGAGGCCCTCGTCGGCCACCACCCCCTCCACCTGCAGGCCCAGAACCTCCCGGGCCCGGGCCTGGAAGGCGAGGAGCCAGGCCCGGTTGAGCCGGGCGCCGAAAGGCGCGTGGAGGACCGCCCGCCAGTCGCCCACCTCGTCGGGGAAAAACTCCAGGAGAAGGCGCTGGTGGGTGGGGAGGAAGCCTGTGGCCGCCCGCTGCCGCCGGGCCAAGGCCACCAGGAGGCGGGCCGCCTGCTCGTCGGCGGGGTAGTGCTCCTGGAGCCAGGCGACGGCTGCCCGTTCCGCCTCCGGCCCCGGCAGGTGAGCCGTCCCTTCCAGCCGCCGGGCGAGGGCCTCCAGGAGCTGGCCCACCTGCTCGCCCGTCTCCCGGCTCCGGCCCACCGGATCCCCCCGCCAGAAGGGGAGCCGGGGGACCCGGCCCGGGGCGGGGGAGACCACCACCCGGTCGGGGCCGATCTGGTCCACCTGCCAGGTGGTGTTCCCCAGGACGAAGACATCCCCCACCCGGCTTTCGAAGACGAACTCCTCATCCAGCTCGCCCACCAGGCGCCGGTCGTGGGTGACCGCCTGGTAGAGCCCCCGGTCGGGGATGGTGCCCCCCTGGGTGGCCACCGCCATACGGGTGCCGGGGAGCCCCTCGATCCGCCCTTCGATCCGATTCCACTCGATCCGGGGCTTGAGCCGGCCCAGCACGGGGTGGCTGTAGCCGCCGGCGAGAAGCTTCAACACCGAGCGGAAGGCGGCCCGGCTCAGGTGCCGGTAGGGGTAGGCCCGGCGGATGAGGCGGAAGAGGCGCTCTTCCTCCCAGCCCTCCTCGGGGCCGGCGGCAGCCATGGCGGCCACCTGCTGGGCCAGGACGTCGAGGCAGTTCTCTGGGACCCGGGTCTCCTCCACCGCCCCCTCCCGGGCCGCCTGGGCGACGGCCACCGCCTCCACCAAATCCAGGGGGGTCTTGGCCAGGATTCGTCCCTTGGAGGTCTGGGTGAGGAGGTGGCCCGCCCGGCCCACCCGCTGGAGGGTGGCGGCGACGCTCTTGGGCGACTCCACCTGGATGACCAGATCCACCGCCCCCACGTCGATCCCCAGCTCGAGGGTGCTGGTGGCCACCAGGCCCCGGAGGCGGCCCGCCTTGAGATCGGCCTCCACCTGCTCCCGGACCTCCCGGGAGAGGCTCCCGTGGTGGCTCCGGACCAGGGGCTCGCCCGCCAGCTCGTTCAGCTCCCGGGTGAGCCGCTCCGCCTGGCCCCGGTTCTGGACGAAGACGATGGTGGAGCGGTGGCTCCGGATCAGCTCCACGATGCGCGCCGCCAGCACCGGCCAGGTGGGGGGCCGGCCCAGGGCCTCCTGGGACCGGCGGAAGGGATCCGCCGGCGCCTCCACCAGGAGGTCCAGCCCCTTTCCTGAGCCCGCCCCGGCCGGCGGCCCAGCATCCACGATGGTGACGGGCCGGTCCCCACCCAAGAAGGCGGCGATCCGCTCCAGGGGCCGCTGGGTGGCCGAAAGGCCGACCCGTTGGATGGAGTGACCGGCCCAAGCTTCCAGCCACTCCAGGGTGAGGGCCAGCTGGACCCCCCGCTTGCTCCCCGCCAGCTGGTGGATCTCGTCGACGATGACGGCCCGGACGGTCTTGAGCATCTCCCGGGCCCGGGGCGCGAGCAGGAGGAGCAGGAGGGATTCGGGGGTGGTGATGAGGATCTGGGGCGGGCGGCGGACCATGGCCCGGCGGGCCGACGGCGGGGTGTCGCCGGTGCGGACGGCCCGGGTGGGGGCCTGGGCAGGCAGTCCCTGGGCCCGGGCCAGGGCGGCGATCCCCTCCAAGGGCTCCTCCAGGTTCCGGTGGATGTCGTTGTCCAGAGCTTTCAGGGGCGAGACGTAGAGCAGGTGGACCCCGGTCTCGACGGGGCTCCCCTCGGAGGCTCCCGGGCCCGGCGGCTCCCACATCCGGCGGAAGAGCCGATCGAGGAAGACGAAGAAGGCGGCCAGGGTCTTGCCCGACCCGGTGGGGGCCAGAAGGAGGGTGTGCTCACCCCGGGCGATGACGGGCCACGCGGCCCGCTGGGGCGGGGAGGGCCGGCCGTAGCGGCGGCGGAACCAGTCCTGCACGATGGGGTGGAAAAGCTCCAGGCCCTCCGCGGGAGCCGCTGATCCGCCCGTTGCCGGCGGATTGGGACTGGATCGGTCGACGGACATGGCTCATGCCACCCTCCTCGGGCCTGGCCTCGGCTTGTGCTTCCTCCCGAGAACCACCTTCCGCGCCACGGGAGGAGGCGTCTCCCAAGTGGTGAAAAGACTCACTTAAGTTCACCATCTGCTCATCCACCAAGGGCTTTCGCCCACAAGGGAAAGGAGACTCCCTCGCGATGCGTCGATGCCGGCGCTGGCTGGCCCTCGCGCTCGTGGTGAGCGGGCTCTGGCCAGCCGCGGTCGCCGCCCTGGACGGGACCGGGCCGGTGGTGGAGGTGGCCAGCGACCGCCTCCCCAACGGTCTCGAGCTCTACGTCTATGAAGACCATACCGCCCCCGTGGTCTCTGTCAACCTCTGGTACCGGGTGGGCTCCCGGGACGAGCCCATCGGGCGCCGGGGCATGGCCCACCTCTTGGAGCACATGATGTTCAAAGGCTCCCAGCGGGTGGGGCCGGAAGAGCACGCCCGGATCATCGACCAGGTGGGGGGCGAGATGAACGCCTTCACCTCCGCGGACGCGACCGTCTACTGGAACAAGGTTCCCGCGCCCTACCTGGAGCTGGTCTTCGAGCTGGAAGCCGAGCGGATGGCCAACCTGGTCCTCACCGAGGCGCACCTCCAGACGGAGCGGGAGGTCGTCAAGGAAGAGTTCCGCCTGGGCCTGGAGAACAACCCCCTGAGCCTGGCCTTCGAGCGGTTCCAGGCGGTGGCCCTCGCGGGGACGCCCTACGCCTGGACCCCCCACGGCTTCCTGGAGGAGCTGGACGCCATCACCGTCCAAGACCTGGAGGCGTTCTACCGGACGTACTACGTGCCCAACAATGCTGTCTTGGTGGTGGCCGGCGACACCGACCTGGCCACCGTCCGCCGCCTGGCGGAGAAGCACTTCGGGCCCATCCCGCCGGGCCCGGTGCCGGAGCGGGCCCCGGTGACGCCCCAGCCGGCGGGGGAGACCCGGCGGGAGACCATCACCTTCCCCGTGCAGCTGCCCGTGGTCCTGGGCGGCTACGTGATCCCCGGCGTGCGCTCCGCCGACATGGAAGCCCTCCAGGCCACGGGGCTGATCCTTTCGGGCGGCGAGAGCGCCCGGATGTACCGGTCCCTGGTGCGGGAGCAGCAGGTGGTGTTGGCCGCCCTGGGCCTCGCCCAGCAGTATGAGGAGGCGGGGCTCTTCCTGCTCGCGGGGCTCTACCTGCCGCCGGTCCAGTCGGAGGCGGTGGCGGCCGCGCTGGTGGCGGAGGTGGAGCGCCTGGCCGAGGGCGTCAGCGACGAGGAGCTCCAGCGGGTGAAGAACCAGCTGGTGGCCACCTACGTCTTCGCGCTGGACACGTTGGATGGGGTGGCCAACGCCATCGGCTCGGCAGTGGTCCTGGAAGGCGGCCTGGAGAAGTTCACCCGGGGTTTGGACCCCTACCTTGCCCTCACCTCCGACGACATCGTCCGGGTGACCCAGACCTACCTGACGCCGGACCGGCTCACCCTGGTGGATGTGGTGCCCGCGCCGCCCGCCGCTCTTGAGGAAGGAGGGGCCAGCTGATGACCCGCCAGCGCCCGATCGCCCTCCGGTGCCTGCCCGCCGCCCTGGCTGGAATCCTGGCGCTGCTCCTGGCCGCCCCCAGCGTCTGGGCTGCCGGGGCGATCCAGGTTCCGCTCATCACCGAACCCCAGCCCATCGCCGTCCCACCCGTCACCCACGAGACCTTGGCCAACGGGCTCCAGGTCTGGGTGGTGGAGCGGCACGAGCAGCCCATCGCCCTCTTCACCCTGGTCCTGCCCCGGGGGAAGCTGGCCGACCCACCGGGCAAGGAGGGGCTGGCCGCCTTCACCGCCGCCCTCCTCAAGCAGGGGACGACGAGCCGGACGGCGGAGGAGATTGCGGAGGCCATTGAGTTCGTGGGGGGGAGCCTCACCAGCTCGGCCGGGACGGAGAACACGGTGATCTCGGCTCAGGTGGTGGCCAAGGACGCGGCCCTCGCCCTGGAGCTGATGGCCGACGTGGTCCTCAACCCCACCTTTCCCGAGGCGGAGGTGGCCCTTCTCCGCCAACAGTTCATCGGCGCCGTCCGCCAGCAGAAGGATGATCCCTTGGCCCTGGCCAGCGTCCATGCGGCCGCCTTCTTCTACGGGGCAGGCCACCGGCTGGGCCGGCCGGAGACGGAAGAGTCCTACACCGCCATGACCCGGGACGACATCGTCGCCTTCCACCGGGATCACTATGGTCCCCGGGAGGCCATCTTCCTGGCCGTGGGCGATCTGGATCCCCAGTGGGTGGTGCAGGAGGTGGAGCGGCTCTTCGGGAGCTGGCAGGGACCGGCCGCGCCCCCGCCGGAGATCCAGCCCGTGCCCCGGCTGGAGGCCAGCCGGGTCCGCTGGGTGGCCCGGCCGGGCCAGACCCAGGTGCAGGTCCGCCTCCGGCAGAACGGGCCCGCCCGGACCGCGGAGGAGTGGGTCGCCCTCCAGGTGGCCAACCAGATCCTGGGCAGCGGCGGCTTCGCCTCCCGGCTGATGCAGGCCATCCGGAGCGACCTGGGCCAAACCTACGGGATCTGGAGCCAGTACACCACCTACCGCTTCCCCGGGGCCTGGGAGCTGGCCACCTTCACCCGGAACGAGAGCCTCTGGGCCACCCTGGAGGCGATCCACACGGAACTGCGCCGCTTTGCCGAGGAGGGCGTCACCGAGGAGGAGCTGGCCAAGGCCAAGAGCCAGCTCTTGGGCCGGTTCCCCCTCCAGCTGGAGACCCTGGCGGGGACCGCCGCCTTGGTCACCGACGCCATCCTGGATCACGGCAGCCTGGACCCCATCACCGACGTGCCGGAGCAGGTGGCCGCCCTGACCCTGGCTGACGTGAACGGGGCCATCCGGGCTCATCTGGACCCCGAGCGCTTCGCGGTGGTCCTGCTGGGCGATCCGGCCGTGCTGGAGACGGCCCCCGGGCCCATCTTCGGCGTGCCCCGGGAGCAGGTGGAGATCGTGGATTGGACCGCGCCCGTCCGGGGGTATCGCCCGGGCGACCGGTGACGCCGGGCGGGTGGGCCCGGGGTGGCGGGAGGACCTGCCGCCCAGCCCGTGCCCAACCGACCTTCCAAGACGGATGGAGGCCCGGCCTGACTGCCGGGCCTCACCCTTTTGGTCCGGGACGGCACCGACTGGTCACCTGGTCGGCCCCGGCGCCGGAAACCCTTTCCGGCAGGGGGCGGTCGTTCCCAGGTGAAACCACTGGCACGAGTGGAGCCAGGTGTCAGGGCGAGGCCTCGGAAGGGGAGAAGCCTTCTGGCACCGGGAGGGGGCGATCCCATGGTACAGCGACCTGAGGCCAAGGGGGGCCCGGGGCTTCGGCAGGCCGCATGGGCTGGCCGCTGGCGGCAAGCGGTGCTGGGGGTGCTGTTGGGGCTCTTGGTGGCACTGCCGGCCGCGGCGCAGGTGGACGGGCTCCTCTCCGAGGGGAGCAGGACCGTCGAAGGCCCGGTGGTCGCCCTCTTCCCGCTGCAGGTGCTCAATCAGACCCCGGCCGACTCGGAGGACCTTCGGCTCTTAGCCGAGGCTTTGCCCGACGCGCTGGCCGCCCGGTTGGTCCAGTCGGGGCAGTTCCGCCCCCTGACCGGTGTCCGGCTCCAACGCCATCTGGGGGCCGCGGGGATCCCAGCCGCCGACGGCGACGCCACCGCGGAAGGAATGCGGGCCTGGCTTCAGGAGGCGGCGGAAGGTCTCTTGGAGCAGGGCCAGGTCCAGGAGGCGGTGCTGGGGCGGCTGATGGCGGTGCAAGGCGGCTTGGTGGCGGTGGTGGAACGGTACCAGCTGAGCCGCAGGCCGGCGCCCACCGCTCAGCTGGTCGGCTCGGCCGTGGCGGTGGCCGACAAGGCCCCGGCCATGCTGGAGAAGGCAGCCGACCTGCTCCGCCAGCTCTACCCGCCCGAGACGGAGGTGGTGCCCCGCGCCGTGGAGCGGCTGGTGGTCCTGCCTTCGGCCCTCCGGCTACCCATCGGCCAGAGCCACAAGCTGAACGTCCTCGCCTTTGACCAGGACGGGACCCTCCTGCCCAACGTCACCCTGGTCTTCCAGTCGGGGGATGAAGGTCGGGTCGCCGTCTCCTCCGACGGCGTGGTGACCGCCTTGGCGCCTGGCGAGGCGACGGTCCAGGTCCAGGCCTTAGGCCGGCCCACCACGGCCGGGGCCGCCTCGGTCACCGTGCAGGTGCTGGCGCCCACCCTGGGTTTTCGGGGCGGGGCGACGGTGGCGGGCACGGCCGGGCAGGCGGAGAACCCGTTGGTCTTCGGTCTGCGGCTTACCCCCAGCGCCGCCTTCCAGACCACCGCCCAACGGGTCGACCTCAGCCGGGGGCTGGAGAACCCCCTCACCTTCCTGACCGGCTTCTTCAGCTCCCTCTTGGGCGGCGGCCGCGTCACCCTCGATCTGGACGCCCGGCCCAGCCAGGACCTGACGGTGATGTTGGAGGCCATGCAGCGGAGCAGCAGCGGTTACTTCGGCACGGGGGTGGGCTTGGTGGCGCCCCTGCGGCAGGGCATCGAATCGGGGCTGGCGGTCCGGCTCACCCTGGGGACGCAGATGAGCTGGTTCCGGGGCCACCGCTTCACCATCCCCGTGGAGCTCAACGCGGACCTGATCTTCCGCCGGGGCGAGGAGGCCGCCACCGAGGCCCGGCTGGCCCTGGTGACGGGGATCGATCTCTTTCAGTGAGGAGGCTGGCGGTGTGGCGCAACCCCTTCGAATCGCCGTCGGGTCCACCAACCCCACCAAGGTGGAGGCGGCCCGGGCCGTGGTCCGGGCCTACTTCCCCGGGGCGGAGGTCCTGCCGGTGGAAGTGGCCAGCGGGGTCCGCAACCAGCCCCTGAGCCAGGGGGAGACGGTGGCAGGGGCCCGGAATCGGGCCCGCCGGGCGCTGGAGGCGACGGACGCCGCCATCGGTCTTGGGATGGAGGCGGGCGTGGCTCTGGAAGGGGCGAGGGCCTTTCTCGTGGGGTGGTGTGTCGCCCTGGATGGGGCCGGACGGGAGGGGGCTGGCTGCGGGCTGGTGATCCCCCTCCCCCCGGACGTGACGGCCTGGCTCCGGGAAGGCCGGGAGCTGGGCCAGGTGATGGCCGAACGGAGCGGCAACCCCCAGATCGGCCGAGAAGGGGGGACGGTCGCCCTCCTCACCCGGGGCTACGTCACCCGCCGGCAGACCTGGGAGCTGGCCTGTGCCTACGCGCTCTCCCCCTTCCTGGAGGGTGACCGCGCCTGAGGCGGAGCGCGCCGGCGTGGGAGGGCTCAGAGCTGGAGCAGGGCCCGGGCGGTGAAGAAGTAGAGGAGCAGGCTGATCACGTCGCCGACGGAGGTGATGAAGGGCGCGGAGGCGACGGCCGGGTCGATCCGGAGGAGCCGGAGGACGAAGGGCAGCGCCGCGCCCACCAGCCCCGAGGCGACCACCGTCGCCGCCAGGGCCATGGCCACCGCCAGCCCCAGGAAGCTCTCGCCCGTCCGCAGGTAGGCCATCACCCAGGCCACCAGGCCCAAGGCCACGCCCAAGATGAGCCCCGTGACCAGCTCGCCTCGCAGGGCCCGCCAGACCTCCCGACCCGACAGCTCGCCCGTGGCCAGGGCCCGCACCGTCACCGTGGCCGTCTGGGCGCCGGTGTTCCCGCCGGTGGCCATGATCACGGGAATGAAGAAGGTGAGGGCGATGGCCGCCTGCAGGGTGCTCTCAAAGCTGGCGATGATCAGCCCCGAAACAGAGTTGAAGAGCAAGAGCCCCAAGAGCCACGGGAGCCGCCGGGCCACCCGCTGGAAGGGCCTCAGGCCGTAGTAGCGGTCGGCCCGGGAGCCGCTCTCGGGGGTCATGGCCGCGAAGCGGTGGAAGTCCTCGGCCGCCTCCTCCTCCAGCACGTCCATGGCGTCGTCCACGGTAATGACGCCCACCAGCCGCCCCTCCCGGTCGACCACGGGCAGGGCCAGCAGGTCGTACTCGGAGATGATGCGGGCTGCTTCTTCCCGGTCCGTATCGGTCCGGACGCTGATCACGTCGTGGACGGCCAGCTCCCCCACCGGCCGGTGGGGATCGGCCAGCACCAGGTCCCGCAGGGAGACGACGCCCCGCAGATGGCGACCTGAGTCGGTGATGTAGATGTTGTAGATGGTCTCCTTCCCCAACCCCACCCGGCGGATCTTCTCCAGGGCCTGGCCGGCCGTCAAGTTCTCCTGGATGCTGACGTACTCGGGCGTCATCAACCGGCCCGCCGAGTTGGGCGCGTAGCCCAGGAGGAGGGTGGCGATCTCCCGCTCCTCGGGTGAGAGTTGGGCGAGGAAGCGCTTGGCCACCTTGGCCGGCATCTCATCCAAGAGCCGCGTCCGGTCGTCGGGCGACATCTCCTCCAGGATCTGGACCACTTCGTGATCGTGCAGGCTGGCCAGAAGTTCTTGCTGCTTGTCCCCTTCCAGGTACTCGAAGACCTCGATGGCCCGGTCCTTCTCCAGGAGGCGGAAGACCACCGCCCGGCTGGTGGGAGGGAGCTCCTCCAAGAGATCCGCGGCGTCGTGGGTGGAGAGGCCCTGCAGGTGGCTCTTGATCTGGGGAAAGGCCCGGTCAGCGACCAGTTGGAGCAGGTCTTGGGAGATGGGGCTCATGGCACACCCTCCTCGAGCGGCCGGCCGGCCGACCTGGAGGGATTAGGCCACGAACCGCCTCCCGGCTCGAAGAGGCCGGTGGGCAAGGGCGCAGCAGGCTCCAGGGGCCGGGCGGCCGCGCATGATCATCCGACGTCCGCGTGAAGGTTCCAAGGTCGGGAACGACCGCCTGAACGGCTCGCCCCGTCTCGGACTCGGTCCCTGTTCCATGGTGCCCTCACCCCCTCCGGTGCCACAGGCGTTCATGACGAATCAGGTGCCGGTCCGATTGTACACCTTCCGTTTCCGCCACGCAATCAGCCTCAAGGGCCGGAGGCCGACGGGAAGCCTCGGACGGCGAGCCGGCGGAACCCGTGGAAAGGGTTTCCATCCCCCGGCGGTGGGTCACCTGGCCGGCAAAGCGGCGGTGGCCGGCCGCCCGTGGTTTGGGCTCCAGTGGAGCTTCTGATGACCCTTCTGAGGTCACCCCCTTGGTCCCGCCCATAGACTGTCGCAGGCTGGGTCGTAGGGCGACCTGGTACCGACGGACGGGTGGGATGCCTGGGTGGAACGGCAGAAGGCCAACGGGCTGGCCAGGGGTGGGGAAGCGGGGCCGGGCGGTGCCCGGTGGGCGTGGGACGGGGTGGTGGAAGCGCCCCTGCCGGGCAGGCTGGCCAAGCCTCGGCAGGTGGGGCTCACCATGGTGCTGGACAAGGGGACGCCCCTCGCCGCCTTGGAGGGGTGGCTGGCCATGGCCGCCCCCTTTGTTGATCTCTGGAAGCTGGGTTTCGGCACCTCGGCCCTCCTCAGCCAGGAGGCCCTGGCCCGGCGGGTCAGCCTGGCCCGCCGGTATGGGGTGGAGGTCTACCCCGGTGGCACCCTCCTGGAGGTGGCCGTCTACCAGGATCGGCTGGAGGCGTGGATTGAGCGGGCCTTGGCCGTGGACTTGGCCGTCGCGGAGGTCTCCGACGGCACCATCCCCTTGCCTCTCTCCCGCCGGGCTCAGGTGGTGGCCCGGTTGACGGAGGCGGGGTTCACCGTCATCACCGAGGTGGGGAAGAAGCACCCCGCAGACCGCCCCTCACCGGCGCTGATGGCTGAGCTGGTCCGGGCCGACCTGGAGGCAGGCGCGGCGTGGGTGATCATCGAAGGGCGAGAGACCGGCCAAGGGGTGGGGGTGTACCGGGAGGATGGATCCCTGGATCCGGCGTTGGTGGAAGGGCTGGTGGCCGCCGCCGGGGGGCCCGAACGCCTCCTGTGGGAAGCGCCCCAGAAGGGGCAGCAACAGGCCCTGATCGAGCGGTTCGGCCCCAACGTCAACCTGGGGAACGTGCCCCCGGGAGAGCTCTTGGCCCTGGAAGCCCTGCGGGTGGGCCTGCGGGGGGATACCTTGCGGCCGGTGGTGCGGGCCACCTAGCCCTCACCCCCGGCCGCCTCACCTCAGCTCCGAAGGACCCGTGACTCCTCCTACCGTCCCGTCACGGTTCCAGCAGCCGCTCCAGCTCCTGGACCAGCTCGTGGAAGGCTTGGATCGCCTGGC
>NZ_VSCV01000013.1:0-57448 GCF_047459355.1 Limnochorda sp.
CCCCCGCCCCGAGCCCGCCCCCGCCCTGGACGCCTGACGGGCCCCGAGGCCCCGACCATCGGTGAGGAGGGGGATCGACGGTGGAGCCGCTGGAGTCGTGGGATGTGACCCATTTCCGCCGCCTCGAGGCGGCGTGGGGGGCGTTCGTCACCGCCCGCAGCCTGCCCGCCCAGGTGGATCCGGCGGTGGTCCGCTCCTGGCAGCGGTGCGCCCCCCGCCTCAATCCCGAAGCCGCGCCCTTCTTCAAGCGGGTGCCCGACCACGCCCTGAACCGCCGCCTGACCAGCCTGCAGCGGCTCATCGAAGCGGCCAAGCCTGAGATGGAAGATATGTACCAGGCCATTGAGGGTTCCCGCACCCTGGTCCTGTTGACCGACGCCAGCCTCTGCCTCCTGGAGATGGTGGGGCATCCAGCCACCGCCCGACGGGCGGCCAGCTTGGGGATCCGGCCGGGCCTCTACTGGTCCGAGACCTCCCTGGGGACCAATGCCTTCGCCCTGGCCCACCGGGAGGGCCGGCCCGTGGTGGTGGCCGGGGCCGAGCACTACCTCCGATGGTTCCACCAGCAGTTCACCGCGGCGGCACCCATCCACACGGCCGACGGCCGGATGGTGGGGATTGTGGGGCTTTTGGGCCCCCTGGCCAGCGGTTCGGCCTACGTGGGCGGCGTCGTCTTGGGAGCGGCCCGGGCCATTGAGGCCTCCATGGGCCGCTTGGACTTTACCGAGCAGCTCCTCCGGCAGGAGGGGGCGCTCCAGGCCGTCCTCGATGCCGTCGCGGAGCCCGTCATCCTCTGGGATCTCCGGGGGCAGATCACCCACCTGAACGCTCCGGCGGCCCAGTGCCTGGGCGTGGAGCAGCGGGCGGTGGTGGGGCGGCCCCTGGAGGAGCAGGTGGTCCTGCCCGCGGGGGTCTGGGAGCGGCTTCGCCAGGGCCATGCCGTCGGGGAGGTTGCCTTGCGCCGTCCCGGCTCCCAGGAGATGGGCCCGGGCCGGGGGGCACTGCGGGGCCGGGCGCTGCCCCTCCTCTTCGGGCCCGATGAGCGGCCCCGGCTCTTCCTCCTGATTCTGCGGGAGGCGGGCCGGCTCCGGCCGGCGGCGCCCGGCCCCCGAGCCGAGCGGCCACCGGAACTGGCGGGCTTCTCCCCCTACGCCCAAAGGATCCGGAAGCTGGTGGAGGCCGCCCAGCGGGGCCAGGGGCCGGTGGTGGTGGAGGGCGAGTTCGGTCTTTCCCGGGAAACGGTGGCCCGCCTCATCCACCAGGGAAGCGAGCGCCGGTACGGCCCGTGGGTGGCTCTCAACTGCTCGGGGCTGGCCCCCGGGGATCTGGTGGCCGCCCTGGCGGGGACCCGAGCCGGCCCGGGGCAGCCGCGGACCGGCGGCCTTCTGGCCATGGCCCAAGGGGGCACCCTCTTCCTGGACAGCGCGGAACTGCTGCCCGAGGAGGCTCAACGGCTGCTCCTGGTGCTGCTGCAACGGAAGCACCTGCCCTCGGGCGGGGGTCTCGGCGATGTGCGGGTGATGGTGGGCATCACCCAGCCCTTGCGGGAGCTGGTCCGCCGCGGCAGCCTCCGGAAAGATCTGGCCGTCGCCCTCGACTGCTTCACCGTCGATCTCCGCCCCCTGCGGGAGCGGCGGAGCGACCTGCCGGCCATCATCCGGGCCGTGCTGGAGCGTCACGCGGCCGCGGGCCTGCCCCGGGCCACCTTGAGCGCGGAGGCCGAGGAGCTCCTTCTCCGGCACCCCTGGCCCGGGAACACCACCGAGCTGGCCCATGTCTTGGAGCAGGCGGTGCTGGTGGCCCGGGACGGCGTCATCCGTCCCCACCACCTCCCCCAAGAGCTCCGCCACCACGGCCTGGACCTCGGGCCGGCCCGGGTGAAGAGCGTGGAGGAGGCGGAGCTGGAGACCATCCTCCAAGCGGGGTGGGCGACGGGCGGGCGGGTCACCCAGATGGCGGCCCTGCTGGGCATCAGCCGGACCACCGTGTGGCGCCGGCTGCGGAAGGCGGGCATCCACCCGTCCTTTTTCAAGACCGGCCACCGGGCCGACGGGCTCCCGGTGCACGAAGATGTTGCACCTTGAAACCATCGGTCTCAGAAAACGTTGGGATTTGGAACCGTTTGGTACTTCGTCTTGAGAGGAGGGTGGGCCTGTGCCAGCATGGTGGCAGACCTCCGGCTGCCATGACGGAGCAGGGGCATCGGAACGGCTGCCAACGTGGCACGGGCCACTTTCGAAAGGCGAGGTGAGAACGGATGTCCGGATTCCTGGCAGAACTGGTGGGCACCTTCATCCTCGTGCTCATGGGTGATGGGGTGGTCGCCAACGTCCTGCTGAAGAGGTCCAAGGGCGAGGGCTCTGGCTGGATCGTCATCACCACGGGCTGGGGTCTCGCGGTCGCCTTCGGTGTCTACGCGGTCGGTTGGATGTCGGGTGGCCACCTCAACCCGGCGGTCACCTTGGGGCTGGCGGCGGCAGGCATGTTCCCCTGGGATCAGGTGGTCCCCTACATCGTGGGGCAAATGATCGGTGGGTTCCTGGGGGCGGTGGCGGTCTACCTCACCTACCTGCCCCACTGGGAGGTCACGGAGGATCCGGCCACCAAGCTGGCCGTCTTCGCGACCGCGCCCCAGATCCGCCGCTCCGGCGCCAACCTGCTGACGGAGATCATCGGCACCTTCATGCTCCTGTTGGGCGTCGGTTTCATCTTCAACGTGAACAACGGCCTCGCGTCGGGTGTGGGGCCGCTGGCCATCGGCTTCTGGGTCTGGAGCATCGGGCTCTCCCTGGGCGGCCCGACGGGGTACGCCATCAACCCGGCCCGAGACCTGGCCCCGCGGATCGCCCACGCCGTGCTCCCCATCCCGGGCAAGGGCAGCTCCGACTGGGGCTACGCCTGGGTCCCTGTGGTGGGGCCCATCATCGGCGGGATCCTGGGCGGCCTGACCTACGCGGCGCTCTGGCTCTAGCCTCCGCCGGCAGCCGGAGGCTCGCCACGCTGGCTGGGAGCTTGGGCTTCGGCCCGGCTGAGATGGGTGAGGAGGTGACGGCATGAAGAAGCTGATCAACCATCCCGAGCGGGTGGTGCGGGAGGCGCTGGAAGGGCTGGCCGCCGCGCACGGTGACCTGGTCCGGGTCCACTTCGACCCCGACTACGTCTACCGGGCGGACGCCCCGGTCCAGGGGAAGGTGGCGGTGATCTCAGGGGGAGGAAGCGGCCACGAGCCCATGCACACCGGCTTCGTCGGCCAGGGCATGCTGGACGCGGCCTGCCCGGGGCAGGTCTTCACCAGCCCCACCCCTGACCAGATGGTGGAGGCCGCCAAGCAGGTGCACGGGGGCGCCGGCGTCCTCTTCATCGTGAAGAACTACTCCGGCGACGTGATGAACTTTGAGATGGCAGCGGAGCTCCTGGAAGCCGAAGGGATCCGGACGGCCAGCGTCATCATCGATGACGACGTGGCCGTGGAGAACAGCCTCTACACCCAAGGCCGGCGCGGGGTGGGCTTGACGGTGCTGGCCGAGAAGATCGTCGGGGCCGCGGCTGAAGAAGGGTACGACCTGGAGCAGCTCAAGGCCCTCTTGGAGCGGGTCAACGCCAACGGCCGGAGCATGGGGATGGCCTTGACCTCCTGCACCGTCCCCCACGTCGGCAAGCCCACCTTCGAGCTGGCCGAGGACGAGATGGAGATCGGCATCGGCATCCACGGCGAGCCCGGCCGGCAGCGGATGAAGCTGAAGCCCGCCGATGAGGTGATCACCATGCTCTTCGAGAGCGTGGTGAAGGACCTCCCCTTCCAGGCCGGCGACCGCTGCCTCCTCTTCGTCAACGGGATGGGCGGCACCCCGGAGATCGAGCTCTACATCGCCTACCGGAAGGCGAAGGCCCTGGCCGATGAGTACGGGCTCCAGGTGGTCCGGAGTCTGGTCGGCTCCTACATCACCTCGCTGGAGATGCAGGGCGTCTCCCTCACCCTCTTGCGGCTGGACGATGAGATGATCCGCCTCTGGGATCGTCCCGTCAAGACCCCGGGCCTCCGGTGGGGCGTGTGAAGGGTGGGACGCTGAGACGGTGGTGATCAGCAAAGAAGCGGTTCTGGCGTGGATTCGAGCCTTTGCGGCGGCCGTCGAGCAGCACAAGGAGTACCTCACCGAGCTGGATGCCGCCCTGGGGGATGCGGACCATGGGGCCAACATGCACCGGGGCCTCCAGGCGGTCCTAGACCGCCTGAACGGCGTGGCCGACCGGGACATCGGCACCATCCTCCGCACCGTGGGCATGACCCTGGTCTCCAGCGTCGGTGGTGCGAGCGGCCCCCTGTACGGCACCTTCTTCCTCCGGGCCGGCACCGCCGCCGGCACCAAGATGGAGCTGACCGCCGACGACTGGCTCCAGATGCTGGAGGCGGGGATCCGGGGCATCGTCGACCGGGGCAAGGCCCGGCGGGGTGAGAAGACCATGCTGGACGCCCTGGGCCCCGGGCTGGACACGCTGAAGGCCAGCCTCCAGGAGGGCCAGCCCCTGAACGAGGCCCTGCGGCGGAGCGCGGAGGCGGCCCGGGAGGGGATGGAGGCGACCATCCCCATGCTGGCCACCAAGGGCCGGGCCAGCTACCTGGGCGAGCGCTCGGTGGGGCACCAAGATCCGGGGGCCACCTCGGCCTACCTCTTGCTCCAGACGGCTGCGGAGACGTGGACCGCCGGCGCGTGAGGCCCGCGCCGGAAGGGAAGACGGAAGGAGGGGCATCGATGGCCAAGTATGTGGCTGCCATTGACCAGGGGACAACCAGCACCCGCTGTATCATCTTCGACCGCGCCTCGAACATTGTCGCGGTGGCGCAGAAGGAGCACCGGCAGATCTACCCCCAGCCTGGCTGGGTGGAGCACGATCCCATGGAGATCTGGGAGCGGACCCAGGAGGTGGTCCGGGAGGCCCTGCAGAAGGCGGGCATCACCGGCGCCGACCTGGCGGCCGTGGGCGTCACCAACCAGCGGGAGACCACGGTGGTCTGGGACCCCCGCACGGGCAAGCCTTACACCAACGCGCTGGTCTGGCAGGACACCCGGACCCAGGACATTGTCGATGAGCTGAGCGCCGACGGCGGCCCCGACCGGTTCCGGGCCAAGGTGGGGTTGCCCATCTCCACCTACTTCTCGGGGACCAAGCTCCGCTGGATCCTGGAGAACGTGCCCGGCGTCCGGGCGGCGGCCGAGCGGGGGGAGGCCATCTTCGGCACCATCGACACCTGGCTCATCTGGTGGCTGACGGGGGGGCCGGGCAAGGGCGTCCACATCACCGACGTGACCAACGCCAGCCGGACCATGCTCATGAACTTGGAGACCCTGTCGTGGGATGATGAGATCCTGAACATCCTGGACATCCCCCGGCAGATGCTGCCCGAGATCCGGCCTTCCAGCGATCCCAACCTGTACGGAACCACCGATCCCAACGGCCCCTTCGGCGCGGCGGTGCCCGTCTGCGGCGACCTCGGCGACCAGCAGGCGGCCCTGGTGGGCCAGACGGGCTTCGACGTGGGTGAGGTGAAGAACACCTACGGCACCGGCTGCTTCGTGGTCTTCAACACGGGGACCCGGCGGGTGCCCTCCTTCAGCGGGCTCTTGACCTCGGTGGCGTACCAGTTCGGCCAGGACGCGCCCGTTTTCTGCCTGGAGGGTTCCATCGCCATCACCGGTGCGTTGGTCCAGTGGCTGCGGGACAACCTGGGCCTGATTAGCAAGTCCTCCGAGGTGGAGGACCTGGCCCGGACGGTGGAGGATTCGGGCGGCATCTACTTCGTCCCGGCCTTCTCAGGCCTCTTCGCCCCCCACTGGGACGGCAAGGCCCGGGGGCTCATCATCGGCATGACCCGCTACATCAACCGGGGCCACCTGGCCCGGGCGGTGCTGGAGGCGACCGCGTACCAGACCCGGGAGGTGCTGGACGCGATGCGGAAGGACTCGGGCGTGGAGCTGGCCCGGCTGAAGGTGGACGGCGGCATGGTGGTCAACGAGCTGCTCATGCAGTTCCAGGCCGACGTCGCCGGTATCCCCGTCATCCGGCCCAAGGTGGCGGAGACCACCTCTCTGGGCGCCGCCTACGCCGCCGGCTTGGCCGTTGGCTACTGGGAGAACCTGGAGGAGCTCCGCCAGTACTGGCAGGAGGACAAGCGTTGGGAGCCCCAGTGGGACGAGGCCCGGCGGGAGCGGGCGTACCGGGGCTGGCTCCGGGCGGTGGAGCGGGCCAAGGGATGGCTTGAAGACTGAAGTGGGTGAAGGCGGTGCCGGCTGGGACCGGCACCGCCTGGCCGGGTCCGGGGCCCGGCCCCGGACCCGGCCGGAAGGGAGGGAGCGCCTGTGGGGGGTGGTGGACCCCATGTGGTCGTGGTTGGGGCGGGCTCGACGGGTGCCGCCATCGCGCACGATCTGGCCCTGCGGGGCTTCGCCGTGACGGTGGTGGAGCGGGGGGAGGTGGGCTCGGGCACCACCGGGCGGAACCACGGCCTGCTCCACTCGGGCGCCCGCTACGCGGTGACCGATCCCGTCGCCGCCCGGGAGTGCATCGAGGAGAACCTGATCCTGCGCAAGATCATGCCCGAAGGTCTGGAGCTGAACGGGGGCTACTTCATCGCGCTCACCCCTGAGGACATGGACTTCCGCCAGACGTTCCTGGAAGGGTGCGAAGCCGCGGGCATCCCCACCCGGGAGCTGACCAAAGAGCAGCTCCTCCGGATGGAGCCCCGCCTCAGCCCCAAGATCCTGGGCGGGGTGATGGTCCCCGACGGGGTCTTTGAGCCCTACCGCTTCTGCCTCAGCTTCCTGGCGTCGGCCCAGGCCCGGGGGGCCCGGGTCCTTACCTACCACGAGGTGGAAGGGGTGCTGGTGGAAGGCGGGCGAACCCGGGGGGTGCAAGTGCGGGACCGGATCCGGGGCCGGGAGCTGACCATCACCGCCGATGCGGTGGTCAACGCGGCGGGCCCCTGGGCAGCCAAGGTGGCCGCGACGGCCGGCTGCCGGGTGCCCCTGATCCTGGCGCCGGGGGTGATGATCGCGGTGGGGGTCCGGTACAGCCACCGGGTGGTCAACCGGCTGGCGCCGCCGGGGGACGGCGACATCATCGTGCCTCAACGCTTCACGTCCATGATCGGCACCACCTCCTGGACGGTGCAGGATGCCGATCTCATCCCCATCCCTCCCGACCACGTGGAGCGGATGATGGACGCGGGTGAGGCCTTCTTCCCGGGCTTCCGGCGGCAGCCCAAGCGGGGCGTCTTCGCGGTGGCCCGGCCCTTGGTCGGGCCCGAAGAGGACCAGGCAGAGGGCGAGGGCTTCGAGCGGGCCGTGACCCGGGACTTTGCGTGCAAGCATCACGAGGCGGAGGGGGCGGCCGGTCTCTTCTCGGTGACGGGCGGGAAGACCACCACCTCCCGGTTGATGGCTGAGGCGGTGGTGGACCAGGTGGGCCGCTGGCTCGGCTTCGAGCGGCCCTGCCAGACCCGGACCGAGGTGCTCTTGCCGCCCCGGCGCTTCTTCACGGAGCGGGTGGTCTCATGAGCTGGCGACTGACCCTGAAGATTCACCGTTGGCAGCCAGGGGATCGGGCCCCTTATTACGATCACTTCACGGTGGAGGTGCCCGAGGAGGCGTATGTCCTGGACGCCATCGAGAAGGTGTGGGCCGAGCAGGACCGGAGCCTGGCCTTCCGCCACGCCTGCCACCACGCCTCGTGCGGCTCCTGTGGCCTGCGGGTGAACGGGCGGGAGAAGCTGCCGTGCATCACCCCCGTCACCGACTACCCCAACGGGTCCACCATCCAGATCGATCCCCTGCGCCACTTCCCCTTGGTGCGGGACCTGGTGGTGGACATGGGGCCCTTCTCCCAAGCGATGGAGGCGGTCCGCTTCTCCATCATCCGCCACGCGAGCGAAGGGGTGCCCGACGCCCGCTCCAGCGAGCCACCCATCCTCCCCGAAGAGGACCATGAGGCGACCCGGTTTGAGAACTGCCTCGAGTGCGGCCTCTGTGTCTCCGCCTGCCCCATCGCCGGCTCCGCGTTGAACTACCTGGGGCCGGCGGCCCTGGCGGCGGCGGAGCGGATGCTGGTGGAGCCCCGGGGGGTGGATCCCCTGGCCGTCTGGGAGGCCATCGACCACGACGATGGCCTCTGGCGGTGCCACGGCGCCTTTGAGTGCTCGGCCGCCTGCCCGTCGGAGGTGGACCCGGCCGCGGCCATCATGCGGCTCCGGCGGTACGGGCCCAAGGTGGGACAGGTTGCCCGTCAACAGAGGAGGTGAGGAGGGTGCCGAACGCGGACAAGGGGCGTGTCCCAGCGGAGCGGTCCCGTCGGGTGAGCCGGTGGTTCGATCCCCGGGGGATCGCACCGGGCCAGCTGGCCTTTGTCCTCCACCGGATCACGGGGTTGGGGCTGGTCTTTTACCTCTACCTCCATCTGGCGGTCCTCAGCCTGCTCGCCCGGGGGCCCGAAGCCTGGGACCGGTTCATCGACCTGGCCAAGACGACGCCCATCTTGATCCTCGACGTGGTCCTGATCTTCGGGTTGCTCTTCCACGCCCTCAACGGGCTCCGCCTGACGCTGGTCTCCCTCAACATGGGCGTCAGGCGCCAGACGGCCCTCTTCTGGGGGGCCGCCCTGGTGACGGTGGTTCTGACCGCCGTCGCCGGTTGGATGATCTTCCGCATGTGATGGGGACGGGGGGCTGACGACCATGGCGGAACAGAAGAGGCGTTCCAAGAGCCGCAGGGCCTTCTGGTGGCAGGTGATCTCCGGCGTCTTCCTGGTGGTCCTGGCCACGGTCCACATGGTGGCCAACCACTTCGTGGTGCCCGGAGGCCTGCGCACCTACGCCGATGTGGTGGCCTACATCGGCACCCCGGCCATCTTCCTTCTGGAGACGGTCTTCCTCATCATGGTGACCGTCCACGCCCTCTTAGGGGTGCGGGCCGTCCTCCTTGACCTGTCGCCGTCGGAGACGACGACCCGCCGCCTCGATCGCGTTCTGGTACTCTTAGGGGTGGTAACCATGATCTACGCGACGGGGCTGATGGCTGTGGTGGCCCGGGGTGGTCTCTGACGGGCCCACGGAGGCTCTCCGCCCCGACCAACCGAGGAGGGACGACCGATGAAGCTTGAGGGGCGCCGGGTGGCGGTGCTGGTGGCCGACGGCTTTGAAGACCTGGAATTCTGGGTGACGGTGATGCGCCTGCGGGAAGAGGGCGCCGAGGTGACCGTCCTGGGCGAGCGGGCCGGGCAGCGCTTCCGGGGGAAGAACGGCCTGGAGGCCGTGGCCGACGCCTCCTATGAGGAGACGACCGCCGACGAGTGGGATGCCATCGTGGTGCCGGGCGGCTGGGCCCCCGACAAGCTCCGCCGCTCCGAGGCGGTGAAGACCCTGGTCCGGACGCTGAACGACCGCGGCCGGGTGGTGGGCCTCATCTGCCACGCCGGGTTGGTAGCCATCTCCGCCGGCATCGTCAAGGGCCGGCGGGCCACGGGCTCCCTGGGCATCAAGGACGACCTGATCAACGCGGGCGCCCAGTGGGTGGACGAGCCGGCCTTCCGGGACGGCAACCAAGTCTGGGGGCGGGTGGTGGCCGACATCCCGGCCTTCTGCCGGGAGCTGGTCCAGGCCATCGCCGAGCAGCCCAAGGGCTGAGGCCTATGGCGGGGCTGGTGATCGTCTCCCACAGCCATCGGCTGGCTGAAGGGGTGGTGGAGCTGGTCCGGCAAGTGGCCGGCCCCACCGTGCCCGTGGCGGCCGCGGGCGGGCTGGATGCGGAGCAGATCGGCACCAGCCCCGAGCGCATTCTGGAGGCCATCCGCCAGGTGGGCGAGGGCGACGTCCTGGTCCTGATGGACCTGGGGAGCGCCCTCCTCTCCGCGGAGATGGCCCTGGAGTTCCTCGCCCCTGAGGAGCGCCAGCGGATCCGCCTGGTGGCCGCGCCCCTGGTGGAGGGGGCGGTGGCCGCGGCCGCGGTCCTCGCCGCGGGAGGGGATGTGGAGGGCGCGGTCCGGGAGGCGCGGGAGGCGCTCCGGCCCAAGCTGGACCACCTGGGCGAGGCGCCGGCGGGGGCAACGACGGTGGAGCCTGGCGGCGCCGAGGTGGTCCGGGTCGAGGTGGTGTTGCCCAACCCGGCGGGCCTGCACGCCCGCCCCGCGGGCCAGCTGGTCCGGGAGGCGGCCCGCTTCGACGCCCGGATCTGGGCCCGGAACAAGCGCCAGCCCCAACGAAGGGCGAGCCTGGCCAGCCTCAATGAGCTGGCCCTCCTCGACGCCCGCCAGCACGACACCCTCATCCTGGAGGCCTCTGGCCCCCAGGGCCGGGAGGCTCTGGAGGCGCTGGCCGCCCTGGTCCGGGCCGGCTTCGGCGAGATCGATCCGCCCGCCAGCCCAACACCCGGCGGCGACCAGGAGGCGGGACTCGGGCCCGGGGGCGCGGCGGTGGCGGGGGCCGGGCCGGCGCCGGCGGAGGCCCCGGCACCTCCGGCGCCCGGCACGGTACTGGAAGGGGTGGCCGTCACCCCGGGGGTCGCCTGGGGCCGGACCGTCCAGCGGCGCCGCGCCCAGGCTTGGACCCCTCAGGGGCCTGACCGGCCGCCCGAGGAGGAGTGGGCCCGCCTGGAGGCGGCCCTCCACCAGGTGGCCGCGGAGCTGGCGGCCCTCCAGGCCGGGGCGGACGCGGCCGAGGCGGCCGCCATCTTCGAGGCCCAGGCCCTTTTCTTGCAGGATCCCATGCTGCTTGAACCGGCCCGGCGGGCGGTGGAGGCGGGCCAGCCGGCCGCCGTGGCGTGGCTGGAGGCGTGCCGGGCAACGGCCGCCGCCTACCGGGAGCTGGCCAACCCCCTCCTGCGCCAGCGGGCCGCGGACGTGGAGGATGTGGGCCAGCGGGTCTTCCGCCGCCTGACGGGGCAGGCAGCCGACCCCGCCGGGGAACGGCTGGAGCCCGGGACCATTCTCGTCGTTGACGAGCTCTGGCCCTCGGACGTGGCCTGGCTCCGGGACCAGCCGGTGGCGGCCGTCTGCGCCGCCCAGGGGGACCGGACCTCCCACGCGGCCATCCTGGCCCGGAGCCTCGCCGTCCCCGTCATCGTCGGGCTGGGGGCGGCCATCCTCCAGCTGCCCGAGGGGACCCCAGGGGCCGTTGACGGCCTCAGGGGGCGCTTCTATGTGGCCCCCGACGATGGGACCCTCCAGGCGCTGGCCCAGCGGGCCGCCCACTGGCAGGCCCTGGAACGGCGGGCCCGGAACGAGGCAGGCCAGCCCGCCGCGTTGCGGGGCGGCCGGCGGGTGGTGGTGGCGGCCAACGTGGGCACCCCGGAGGAAGCCCGGGAGGCCGCCCGTCTGGGGGCCGAGGGGGTGGGGCTCTTCCGTACCGAGGTCCTCTTCGTGGGCCGGCCCCAGCTCCCCGACACGGCCGCCCAGGAGGCCCTCTACCGCCAGGTGGCCCAGGCGGTGGCGCCCCATCCGGTGGTCCTCCGCACCTTGGATGTGGGGGGCGACAAGCCCCTGCCCCAGCTGGCCCCTGCCCAGGAGGCTAACCCTTTCCTGGGGGTGCGGGGGCTGCGGCTCACCCTGCAGGCGCCCCACGTGCTGGAAGGGCAAGTCCGGGCCGCGTTGCGGGTGGCCGCCGACCATCCCCTCCGCCTCCTCTTGCCCATGGTCTCCACCCTGGATGAGCTCCTCACCGTCCGGCGGCTGGTGGAGGGCTGGCGGGAGGAGCTGCAGGCCGAAGGGGTGGCGGTGCCGCCGGTGGCGCTGGGGATCATGGTGGAGGTGCCGTCGGCCGCTCTCGTCGCCGAGCGCCTGGCCCCCCACGCGGACTTCTTCAGCCTGGGCACCAACGACCTCACCCAGTACACCCTGGCCGCCGACCGGGGCAATCCGGGGGTGCGCCACCTGGCCGACGGGCTCCACCCGGCCGTCCTCCGCCTCATCGGGCAGGTGGTGGAGGCCGCCCGGGTCCACCGGCGCCCCGTCGCCGTCTGCGGCGAGCTGGCCTCCGATCCCGAGGCGATCCCCATCCTGGTGGGACTGGGCGTGGACGAGCTGAGCATGGTGCCCCAAGCCATCCCCACCGCCAAGGCCCTCATCCGCCAGCTGGAGGAGGCGGCCACCCGGGACCTGGCCCGGGAAGCCCTGGCCCTGGCCACGGCTGCGGAGGTCCGGGCGTTGGCACGCCAGTTTCTCGATGGGCTGGCTACCAAGGACGGGGAGGGGCCCGGCCGCCCGCCCGGCGGAGACTAGGCCCTGCCTTCGCCTGATCGTCCCGACCCCTGCAGGCTTCCGGAGGGAGCCCCATCCTGCAGGAATCAACAGATTCCTATGGAAACTGATTCGTATCTTCTCTGGAGCGATCAGGCGAAGGGTGGGGGCCATGGCGTGGAGCATTTGGCTGGCCCTGGCGGCGGCCAGCTATCTGATCGGTTCGATCCCTTTTGCCTTCTTGGTGGGTAAGCTGTGGACGGGGATTGACATCCGCAAGGGCGGCAGCGGCAACGTGGGCGCCACCAATCTGTTCCGGCTGGCGGGCTGGGGGCCGGGGCTCCTTGGCTTCCTCCTTGATTTTGCCAAGGGCTTTGGCCCGGCCCTGGCGGGGCTGCACCTGGGCGGCCCGGTGGGCGGTTTGCTCATCGGTTTGGCCGCCGTCGCCGGGCACAACTGGTCCGTCTACCTCCGGGGCCGGGGCGGGAAGGGGGCCGCCACCAGCCTGGGCGTCCTCGTGGCGGTGGCCCCCGTGGGCGCCCTGGTGGCCGTCGCTCTCTTTGTGCTGGTGGTCTTGGCCACCCGGTACGTCTCCTTGGGTTCCATGACCGCCGCCGCGTCCGCTCCCGTCACCCTCTGGCTCCTCGGCGCGGGGCGGGCGGAAGTCCTCATCGCGGCCCTCCTCACCGTCATCTTGGTCCTCCGGCATCGGTCCAACATCGCCCGGCTGTTGGCGGGCACCGAGAACCGGGCCAACTACTAGCCGGGCCCGGGCGGAGAGCAGGAGTCGGCCTGGAAAAAGGGGAATCCCCTAGGAGCCTTACGGGGCACGAAAGGGGAGCCAGGGGACCGGGCCGGGCGGTGGCGGACCGCCATGGCCGCCGGGAGGCCCCGGAGCGCCTCGAGGGACGGGATGGTCCGGGGGCTCGCCGTCGGGCCGCCGAGTCGGCGGTCCGTCCCCGGGACAAACTGGCGTCGGGGAGCCTGGGCGAACCACGGAAGGGTGAGGTCCTGTTGACGTTTCCGGGCGAGGAGGAAGGCCGGCGGCCGCCGGCCCGGAAGCCGCGCTGGTTGCTGAAGCCGGTCCCCAACCCCGCGGGCATCCGGCGGATTCGCGGCCTTCTGGATGAGCTCCGCCTGAACACGGTCTGCGAGGATGCGGGCTGCCCCAATCGGGGCCAATGCTGGAACGACGGCACCGCCACCTTCATGATCCTGGGCAGCCACTGCACCCGCAGCTGCGGCTTCTGCAAGGTGCTCACCGGCCGGCCCGAGGCCCTCGATCCCACCGAGCCCCTCCGGGTCGCCCAGGCCGTCAAGCGGCTGGGCCTGCAGCACGCGGTGATCACCTCCGTCGCCCGGGATGACCTGCCCGACGGCGGCGCCGAAGCCTTCGCCCGGACCATCGAAGCGATCCGTGCCCTCTGCCCCGGCACCACCATTGAGGTGCTCATTCCAGATTTCAAAGGATCGGTCGAGGCTCTGGCCCGGGTGATGGAAGCCGGGCCCGACGTGCTCAACCATAACGTGGAGACCGTGCCCCGCTTGTACCGGCGGGTGCGGCCCCAAGCCAAGTTTGACCGGAGCCTCTTCATCCTCCGGAAGGCCCGGGAGCTGCGCCCCGGCGTCTACACCAAATCGGGCCTGATGGTGGGGCTGGGCGAGCGGGAGGAGGAGGTCCTGGAGGTGATGCAGGCCCTCCGGGGGGTGGAGTGCGACTTCCTCACCATCGGCCAGTACCTCCAGCCGTCGCCCGACCACCTCCCCGTGGAGGAGTACATCACCCCCGCCCAGTTCCAGCGGTACCGGGAGCTGGGGGAGGCCCTGGGCTTCCTCTACGTCGCTTCCGGCCCCTTCGTCCGTTCTTCGTTTGACGCGGCCGCGGCGCTGAGGGCGGCTGAGCGCCTCCGTTTGCGCCAGGCCAGCGGGGCGAGCGGTCTCCCGCCGGCCTCGAAGGGAGTGTGACGCCTCTGGACACCGCGACGCGAGCCTCGGTTGGCTCCGGCCCCACCTTTGTCCGGCAGGAGCTCCGACCCGGTGTGGGGCTCTCCGTCTGGCGGACCTCCAAGTTCAAGACCAACCTGGTGGAGGTGACCCTCCGGCAGCCGCTGGATGAGGCCCGGGTGACCGCCAACGCCCTCCTTCCCTTCGTCCTGCGCCGGGGCACCCGGCGGCACCCCACCAGCCTGGAGATGCACCGGTTTCTGGAGGAGCTGTACGGCGCCGATCTCTCCGTGGAGATCTCCAAGATCGGCGAGAGCCACAACCTCCGCTTCCAGGTGGAGGTGGCCGCCGACCCGTTCCTCCCGGGCGAGCCGGATCTCTTCCGGAGGGGCCTGGGGCTCTTGCGGGAGGTGCTCCTGGAGCCCCTGGCCGACGGAGCGAGCTTCCACCCGCCTTATGTGGAGCAGGAGCGGGAGAACCTCCGCCGGGCCATCGAGGGTTTGATCAACAACAAGCGCCAGTACGCCATCGTCCGGCTCATCGAGGAGATGTACCGGGGCCGGCCCTACGGCGTCTACAAGTACGGCCGGGTCGAGGATCTGGACCGGATCGACGCCGCGAGCCTCTACCAGCACTACCAGGAGGTGCTCGCCACCAGCCCCGTGGAGATCTTCGTGGTGGGCGATCTGGACCCTGACCAGGTGGCCCGCTGGGTGGAAGAGGAGCTGCCCCTCCACCCCACCCGGCTCCGGCCCGTGCCGCCCGCCCGCTCCGCCCCCGCCCACCTGGATGGCCGGACCATCCGGGAGGAGCAGGAGGTCCAGCAGGGCGTGCTGGTGATGGGCTGGACGTCGGGGGTGAGCTACGCCGATGAGGGCTTCGAGGCGATGGTGGCCGCCAACGGGCTGTTGGGCGCCTTCCCCCACTCCAAGCTCTTCGTCAACGTCCGGGAGAAGGCCAGCCTGGCCTACTTTGCCTTCTCCCGCTTTGAGGTGAGCCAAGGCTTCATCTACGCCAGCGCCGGCATTAACGTCGAGGAGTATGAGCGGGCCCGGGCCATCATCGAGGCGCAGGTGGCCGCGGTGCAGGCGGGAGATTTCACCGACGAGGAGCTGGCCAAGTGCCGCGCCTCCCTCATCCACGGCTACCGGGCCATGCAAGACTCGGCCCGGCGCATGATCGACGCCCGGCTGGTGGGCCTGGCCAACGGCCGGCCCCGGGAGCCGGAGGAGATCATCGGGCGCCTGGAGCGGTTGGAGCCCGCCGCCATTCGGAAGGCGGCGCAGACCCTGGAGCTGTCCACGGTCTACTTCCTGGAACGGCCCCAGCAGGCGACCGTCGACCGGGCCGCGGCCCAAGAGGAGGCCCCGTGATGGAGCAGTATCGGAGCCAACTCCTCCAGGAGGAGGTCTTCCACACCCGTCTGGAGAACGGCCTGCAGGTGTACCTCTTGCGGAAGCCTGGCTACCGGCGGTTCTACGCCACGGTGGCCACCCGCTACGGGTCCGTCGACTCCCGGTTTGTTCCCCCGGGGGGCCACGAGCCCGTGGAGGTGCCCGCCGGGATCGCCCACTTCCTCGAGCACAAGCTCTTCGAGGAGGAGGGGGGGAACGTCTTCGACCGGTTCGCGGAGCGGGGCGCCTCGGCCAACGCTTTCACCAGCTACACCCTGACCGCGTACCTCTTCTCCTGCACCAGCAGCTTCCACGAGAACCTCCGGACCCTCCTGGACTTTGTGGCCAAGCCCTACTTCACCGACGAGCTGGTGGAGAAGGAGCGGGGCATCATCGAGCAGGAGCTAAAGATGTACGAGGACCACCCCGACCGGGTGCTGGTGCGGAACCTCTTGCAGGCCCTCTACCATGCCAACCCGGTCCGGATCGACATCGGCGGCACGGTGGAGTCGGTCCGGCAGATCACCAGCGAGCAGCTCTACACCTGCTACCAGACCTTCTACCACCCGAGCAACATGGTGCTCTTCGCGGCGGGCGACCTGGATCCCGAGGCGACCCTCCAGGTGATTCGGGAGGCGGCCCCGAACGGCCAGGCCCGGGCTGAGATCCAGCGCTTCTACCCCGAGGAGCCGGCAACGGTCCGGGAGCGGCGGGTGGAGCAGAGGATGGCCGTCTCCCGGCCCCGGTACGCCCTGGGGCTGAAAGATCCGGTGACGGGGCTGACGGGGGAGGCCCTCATGCGGCGGGAGATCGCCCACAACATGCTCCTCCACATGCTCTTCGGGCGGAGCTCCCCCGCCTACCATCGCCTGTACGAGGCGGGTCTGATCGATGACGGCTTCGGCGCCTACTACACCGCCAGCCCCCTCTACGGCCACGCCGTCATCGGGGGCGAGACCGACGATCCCGACCGGCTGCATCAAGAGATCGTCGGCCTCCTGGAAGACTTCCGCCGGGAGGGCTTTGCCGAGGCCGACTTCCAGCGGGCCAAGCGCCAGGCCCTGGGCGCCTTCCTGGATGCCTTCAACTCCTTGGAGTTCATCGCCCACAACTTCATCAGCTACCACTTCCAGGAGGGGAACTTCTTCCGCTACCCGGAGATCATCCAGGAGATGCCCGCGGAGGAGCTCCGGTCCTACCTTGACTTCTTCGACCTGGACCGGGCGGCCATCTCCATCGTGCGGCCGCGATGAGCGGCGGGCAGGGGGATCGAGGACCGATGGGCGCAGGTTCGGGGGCTGGGCCCGAGGTGCGGCGGGCGTGGGCGGGCTGGGTGGTGGCGCTGGGGGTGGGGGCCGTCTCCTGTGCAGCGGTTCTGGTCCGCCTCTCCCAGGCGCCGCCCGAGACCCTGGCCTTCTACCGGCTGCTCTTCGCGCTGGCCGTCCTCGTCCCGGCCAGCCTCACCCCGGGGCGCCGGGGGGCTTACGCGCGGTTGAGGGCCCAGGACTGGGGGCTGGGGATCCTGGCCGGCACCTTCCTGGCCCTCCACTACGCCACGTGGTTCGCCTCCGTCCGCCTCACCTCGGTCTTGAGCGCGACGGTGCTGGTCACCCTCCAGCCCTTCTTCGTGCTCCTTCTCGGCTTTCTGCTCTGGCGCCGGCGGGTTCCGGTGCGGGCAGGGGTGGGCCTGCTCCTGGCCCTGGCCGGCAGCTTCCTGATCGGCGGGGGCAACCTGGCCCTGGCCGAGCGCTCCACCCAGGGCGACCTCCTGGCTCTCCTGGCCGCCTTCCTGATCTCGGTCTACTTGGTGGTGGGCGAGGTGCAGCGGGCCCGCCAAGATCTCTTGACGTATTCCTGTGTGGTCTACGGCTCGGCGGCGCTGGTGCTGGCCCTGGTGGCGTGGGCCCGGGGCTCCCCCCTGGGGGGCTTTCCGCTCCGGGAGTGGTGGATCTTTGGGGGTCTGGCCGCCGGCCCCACTCTGCTTGGGCACACCCTCTTCCTCTGGGCCCTCGCCTACGTGCCCGCCGCCTTCATCGCGGTGGCCATCTTGGGTGAACCGGTGGCCGCCACCTTCTGGGCCTGGCTCTTCTTGGGCGAGGTGCCCGCCCTCCACCAGGTGGTGGGCGGCGGCTTGATCCTCGGGGGTGTGGCGTGGTATCAATTGAGGGCGTCCTCGGCGCCGGAGGCCCCAAGGGTTTCGGTCCCGGCCGAGCCCGGAGCTCCTTCCGGGCCGGTGCCGGGCGGGAGGTGATGGTGACGCGCCGTCGGGGTTGGCTGGTGATCTTCCTCAGCTTCAGCCTGGTCCTGCCCGGTTCCCGGGCCCTGGCCCAGGAGCTCTCCCTGGAAGCCGCGGAGCAGCTGCGGGCCCAGGTCTTCCAGGCCTTGGAGCCGGCGCCCGCGTGGGAAGGCTGGGTCCGCCTGGCCCCCGATCAGGAGCCGGCGCGGGTGACGGCCCTGGGCCTCCGGCGCCTCCGGATCGACGGGCCAGGAGAGCCGGGCCCGATCCACGTCTGGAACGAAGGGTGGACCTATGTCGGGTCCGAGCGGGAGGGGTGGCTGGGCCCGTCGCCGGCGCTGGTCACCCTCTACCAGAGCACCCTGCTCCCCTTCCTCTTCTTGGACCAGCTGGCCCGGGCCCCCCTGGTGGGCGTGACCGTGGAGGGGGCCGGCTGGGCGTTGGAGCTTCAGGACCGGGAGCTGGGCCGGGTCTGGGTCGAGGTCGAAGGGGCCCGGCCGGCCCGGATCTGGGCCGAGGACGAGACGGTCCTCTGGGAGCTGGAGCCTGCTCCTGAGGCAGCCCTCCATGCGTCCTTGCACCTGCCCGGCGGGCCCCACCTCCGCCTGGTGCTGGAGCCCCTGGAGACGGGCTGGGTGAGCCGGGCCGCGGACGGGCCGGAGTGGGTGGGGCGGCGAGCCGTGGACCCGCCGGAAGAAGCCTTCTTCCGGCCCGGCCGACTGGGCCAGCTGCTGGCCGCCCTCGACCGCTACGAGGCGGCCAGCGCTGAGGGCCAGCGGGCCGAGGCCCGGCGGGCGCTCCGGGAGGCGATCCGGCTGGCCCCCAACCGAACCGCCCTCTACACCGAGCTGGGGGTGCTGGAGTTGCGGGCGGGGAACTGGCAGGGGGCCCTGGCCGCCTTCGACCAGGCCTTCCAGCTGGACCCGGACGACCCCTTGCTGGCCAACAACCTGGCCTACCTCCTGATCGACACGGGCCTTGACCCCCACCGGGGGGTGGCCCTGGCCCGCCAGGCGGTGGAACGGCGGCCCGATGAGCCGGCCTTCCTGGATACCTTGGGCTGGGGGTACACCGTGACGGGCCAGCTGGAGCAAGGGGCGGCCGCCCTCGCCCGGGCCAGGGAGCTGGCGGCGAGCTTGGGGATGGCGCCGGCGGTCCAGGCGGAGATCCTCTACCATCTGGCCGAGACGCTGGCCCGGATGGGCCGGACCGACGAGGCGGCGGACCTGGCCCAGGAGGCGGTCCGGCTTGACCCGGAGCTGGAGCCGGCCCGGGAGCTTCTGGAGCGGCTGGGGTGACGGGAAGGTGACCGGGGGCGGGTGGCCGCGGGCGGGGGAAGGGCCCGCGGCAATGATCGATTGAGGTTGGAGCTATGGCCGGTGAGCACTACTACACGGAAGAACCCAAGGTGCCCCATGACCGGCGGCTGATCCACTTTGAGGCCGGAGCGGAGCGCTACCAGTTTTGGACCGATCGGGGCGTCTTCTCCCGGCAGCGGGTGGACCGGGGGACCCGGCTTCTCCTGGCGGAGATCGAGATCCCGCCCGCGGGGCGTTTCCTCGACCTGGGGGCCGGTTACGGTGTGATCGGTATCGTCCTGGCCCGCCGGGCCCCAGAGGCCTGGGTGGACCTGGTGGAGAAGAATCGCCGGGCCGCGGCCCTGGCCCGGGTCAACCTGGCCCTAAACGGCGTGACCAACGCCCGGATTCTGGAAGGGGACGGGTTCGAGCCCGTCGCCGGCCAGCGGTACCACCTGATCGTGACCAATCCGCCCTTGCGGGCCGGCCGGGCCCTGGTGGAGCACTGGATGGACCAAGCCTACCGCCACCTGGTTCCGGGAGGCCGCTTCTATATGGTGGCCCGCACCTCCCAGGGAGCCCGAACCCTCGAGAGGCTGGTGGCCCGCCGGTTCGGCTCGGTGGTGGAGGCGGCCAAAGGGGGCGGCTTCCGCCTCTTCTACGGCGAGCGCGGGGAACGGGGGGATGAGGAGGGAGGGGCCGGGACGCCTCCCGTCTGAGGCCCGCGCCCCGGCCCAGGGGTCCACGGGGTTGGGGGCAGGAGCGCATCATCGGCGGCCCGCCTCATAAGATTCCGGCGAGTCTCCTTCGCCGGGGGGCGGACCGGTGGCGTTCTTTGCGGCTGTCCGCGTGCGGGTGCTGGTGGCGGGGCTCGCCCTGCTCCTGGTCGTCCTGGCCGCCGGCGGGTGGGGCGCCCGGCAGGTTCTGGGCCGGCGGGCGGCGCCGGCCGTCGCCCTCCCCCCCGGCCTGGCCGCCCGCCACACGGTGGTGGTCGATCCGGGGCACGGGGGGCCCGATCCGGGGGCGGTGGGCGCCGCCGGCACTCTGGAGAAGGATGTGGTCCTGGCCGTCGCCCAGGAGCTGGCCCGCTACCTCACCCAGGCAGGGATCCGGACCCTCCTCACCCGGACCGAAGACCGGCGCCTGGCCGAGGAGGCGGGGAGCCTCAAGCACCGCCAGGTGGAGGATCTCAACCGGCGGGCGAGGCTGGCCCAGGAGGCGGGGGCGACCCTTTTGGTGAGCATCCACGCCAACGCCTTTCCCAGCCCCCGCTGGAGCGGGGCCCAGACCTTCTACCAGGAGGGCGAGGCGGAGAGCCGCCGGCTGGCCGAGGCCATTCAGGCCCAGCTGGTCCGCCGGCTGCCCCCCAACCGGCGCCAGGCCCGGCCCGCCGACTACCGGCTCCTCCGGGAGGCGGAGATGCCGGCGGTGATCGTGGAGGTGGGCTTCCTCTCCAACCCTGAGGAGGAGCGGAAGCTGCGGGATCGGGCCTATCAGGGCCGGGTGGCGGAAGCGATTTTTCACGGAATCATGGATTATCTTTCCGCCTCCGCAGGACGATAAGAATGGTGGCACCAGGAAGGAGCTTGCCAACCCGGGCAGGAAGTCTAGCCCGTGGGTGCTTTGGGGGAGCCGGGTTGACACTCGAGGTGACGCGAACCGATGCAGCTGGTCATTGAAGGAGGCCGACCTCTCTCGGGAGAGGTGACCATCTCCGGGGCCAAGAACGCCGCCCTCACCATCTTGCCGGCGGTGGTCCTCACCGAGGGCGAAAGCGTCCTGGCCAACATCCCGGACATCGCCGACGTCCGGGTGATGCTCCGCCTCCTGGAGGGGATCGGCGTCGCCGTGGAGCGGGAGGAGGACCGGATCCGCCTCGAGGTCCGGGGCCCCTTGAACCCTGAGGTGCCGTACGCGGACGGCAAGCAGCTCCGGGCGTCCAGCCTCCTTCTCGGACCACTGGTGGCCCGCCTGGGCGAGGCCCGGGTGCCCCTGCCGGGCGGGTGCAAGATCGGTTCCCGGCCCATCGACCTCCACCTGAAGGCCTTGGAGGCCCTGGGGGCCCGCTGCACCGTGGAGCACGGGTACGTCATCGCCGAGGCGCCCTACGGCCTGCACGGCGGGCCTATCTACCTGGACTTTCCCAGCGTGGGCGCCACGGAGAACGCCATCATGGCCGCCGTCCTGGCCCGGGGGACGACGGTGATCCACAACGCGGCCCGGGAGCCGGAGATCGTCGACCTGGCCACGGCCCTCAACCGCTTCGGGGCCAAGGTGGTGGGCGCCGGCACCGACGTGATCCGCGTCCGGGGCGTGGACGGGCTTTCGGGCGGGGAGCACACCATCATCCCCGACCGGATCGAGACGGGCACCTACCTCTTGGCCGGCCTCATGGGGGGCGGGCCCATCACCGTCCGGCACGTCATCCCCACCCACGTGGAGCCCCTCCTGGCCAAGCTGGAGGAGGCGGGGGTCCGCTTCATCGTCGAGGGGGACCAGATCCGGGCCTGGCTGGAGGGCCGCCCCAAGGCGGTCCAAGTGAAGACCTTGCCCTACCCCGGGTTCCCCACGGACCTCCAGCCCCAGATGACCTCCTTCCTCCTGCTGGCCGAGGGGACAAGCATTGTCTCCGAGCGGATCTTCGAGGACCGTTTCGGCCATGTGGACGAGCTGAAGCGCTTGGGCGGCCGCATCAAGACCGAGGGCCGCACCGCGGTGATCGAAGGGGTGGAGCGGCTCACGGGCGCTCCCGTGACCGCCACCGACCTGCGCCAGGGGGCGAGCCTGGTCATCGCGGGGCTGGCCGCCGAGGGCGAGACGGTCATCGACGGTCTGGAACACCTGGACCGGGGGTACGAGCGGCTGGAGGAGAAGCTGGCCGGCCTCGGGGCCCGGGTCTACCGGGTCGAAGAGGTGGAAGAGCGGGTCTGGGTGTAGCCTCATCTGGGACGCGGGGGCGAGCGCCGGCGGCGTTCGCCTTCTCTTTTTGCCCTTTTCCAGCGCCTCCCTCAGGATCCTGGGGGCTGCCGAGGGGGTTGGGGGCCTCGGGCTCAGACCCGGACCCCCCACGGGCCGGCTCCCGTCCCGAGTCTCCCCACATGATCCCCAATCCGAGAAAAAGCTTGCATGAATATGCGCCTCCATAGTATACTCATGCCATCATCGCCAGGGGCAGGATCACCCGGGCCCAGGCAAGGAGGCGGGCGCGGTGCAGGTGGGTGTTCTCGGCGCGAGCGGCTACGCGGGGAGCGAGTTGGTCCGGCTCCTCCTCCAGCACCCGGCGGTCACCGGTGTGCGGTGCTTCTCCCGCGCCTCGGCCGGCCTCCCGGTGGCGGCCAGCCTGCCGGGTCTGGCGGGCTATCCCGGAGCCTTTGAGGCGTGGGAGGACGGCCTGCTGGAGGAGCTCGACGTGCTCTTCACCGCCTTGCCCGCCGGGGAAGCCCTGCCCATCTTGAAGGCGGCCCATGCTGCCGGGGTGCGGGCCATCGATGTGGGCTCCGACCTGCGCCTGGCCGCCGCCGAGTACCCCCGCTGGTATGGGTATGACCACCCGGAGCCGGCCCTGCTGGACGAGGCCGTTTACGGCCTGCCAGAGCTCTGGCCAGAGGCGGTGCGGGCGGCCCGCTTGGTGGCCAATCCCGGCTGCTACCCCACCGCCGTCCTCTTGGCCCTCGCGCCCCTGGCCCGGGAGGGCCTCTTGCCGGCCCAGATCCAGGTGACGGCCACCTCGGGCCACTCGGGGGCCGGACGGACACCCCGCCCGGCCAGCCACCTTCCGGCAGCTCTGGAGAACGTCCAACCGTACGGCTTCCCCGGCCACCGGCACGTTCCAGAGATGGAGCGGTACTTGGGCCGCCTCGCGGGCAGGCCCGTCCAGGTGGCCTTCCTGCCCCAGCTGGTGCCGGCCAGCCGGGGGATCCTGGCCACCATCTGGGTGCCCGCCCCGGCGGGATGGACCCAGGCGCAGCTGACCGAGCTCTACCGGGCCTTCTACCAGGGCGCGCCCTTCATCCGGGTCCTGGAAGAGGGCCTCCCCCAGACGGCCTGGGTGCGGGGGACCAACCGGGCGGACCTGGCCGCGGTCCTGGACCCCCCCACGGGCCAGATCGCCTGCACCGCGGCCATCGACAACCTGGTGAAAGGCGCCGCCGGGCAGGCGGTCCAGAACATGAACCTGATGCTCGGCTTGGAAGAGGACCTGGGGCTGCCGCGGTACGCCCCGGCGGCCTAGGCCCTTCTGGCTTACGAGGAGGGAGCCCATGTGGCCGTCGTCCACCAGCAGGTGCCGGGGCCCCGGCCGGTCCCCGGGGGCCTGAGCGGGATCCGAGGCTTGCGGAGTGCGGGGGTCCATTGCGGCATCAAGAGCCGCTCCCCGGACCTGGCCGTCCTGGTCACCGACGGGCCGGCGGTGGCTGCCGCCACCTTCACCACCAACCGGGTGCAGGCCGCTCCGGTCATCGTCACCCGGGAGCATCTGAGCCGGAGCGAGACGGTCCGGGGCGTGGTGATCGCCTCGGGGGTGGCCAACGCCTGCACGGGCCACCAGGGCCTGGAGAACGCCCGGACCATGGCGGCCCTCCTGGCCCAGCACCTGGGCGTGGCGCCCGAGGAGGTGCTGGTCGCCTCCACCGGCGTCATCGGCAAGCAGCTCCCCATGCCCAAGGTGGAGGCGGGGATCGCCGCCGCGCTGGCCCAGGCCCGCGCCGACGGGGGTGCGGACGCGGCCCGGGCCATCTGCACCACCGACACCCGGCCCAAGGAGGCGGCGGTGGAGGTGGCCTTGCGGGGGGGCGTCGTCCGGGTGGGGGGCATGGCCAAGGGGTCGGGGATGATCCACCCCAACATGGCCACCATGCTCGCCTTCGTGGCCACCGACGCCCAGGTGGACCGGGCGTGGCTCGCCCAGCGGTGGCGCCAGTCGGTGGCGGCCACCTACAACCGGATCACCGTCGACGGGGACACCTCCACCAACGACATGGCGGTGGTCCTGGCCACCGGCGCCTCAGGAGTGGCCCCCCAGGGGCCCGAGGAGGAGGCCCTCCTGGGCCGGGCCCTGGACTGGGTCAACCTGGAGCTGGCCCGGATGATCGCCGCGGACGGTGAGGGGGCCCAGCACCTCTTGGTGGTCCGGGTGACGGGCGCGGCAAGCCCGGCCGAGGCCGACGGGTGTGCCCGGGTCATCGCCGCCTCGCCCCTGGTGAAGACGGCGATCGCCGGCAAGGATCCCAATTGGGGCCGGATCCTGGCCGCCGCAGGGCGCGCCGGGGTGGCCCTGGACCCCGACCGGCTGGAGCTGTGGATCGGCGGGGTGCGGGTGGCCGCTGGGGGCATGGGCCTGCCCGGGGCGGAAGCCGCGGCCCGGGAGGCGATGGAGGCCTTCGAGGTGGAGATCCGTCTGGATCTGGGGGTGGGCGAGCACGAGGGCCTCGCCTTCGGCTGCGATCTGACCGAGGGGTACGTCCGGATCAACGCGGCCTACCGCACCTAGAGAGGGCCGCGTGGGGGAGGAGGCAGGGCGGTGAGCGGGCCGATGGTGCAGGCGCCCGGGGAAGCGCCGGGTCAGGGGGAGGCCGGGCTGCCGGTGGAGCTGGAGCAGCGGGCCCAGGTGCTGGTGGAGGCCCTCCCCTACATCCGCTCCTTTGCGGGGAAGAGTTTCGTCATCAAGTACGGCGGCAGCGCCATGGTCGACCCCGGCCTCCAGCAGCAGGTGATGACCGACGTGGTCCTGCTCAAGTACGTGGGGCTCCACCCGGTCATCGTCCACGGGGGCGGCGGGGAGATCAGCCGGTGGATGGAGCGGCTGGGGATGGAGCCCCGCTTCGTCGAGGGGCTGCGCGTGACCGACGGGGAAACCATGCGGGTGGTCCAGATGGTCCTGGTGGGGAGCGTCAACCAGGCCCTGGTCACCCTCATCAACCGCTTGGGCGGGCGGGCCGTGGGCCTGTCGGGGGCCGACGGCGACCTCATCCTGGCCCGCAAGCGCCGGTTCCCCGGCCGGGAGGACCTGGACCTGGGGTACGTGGGGGAGGTGGAGCGGGTCAACGCGGGGCTGATCCGCCTCCTGGAGGAGCAGGGCTACATCCCCGTCATCTCCTCCATCGGCGTGGGGCCCGACGGGGAGCCCTACAACATCAACGCGGACACGGTGGCCGGGGCAGTGGCTGCCGCCATCCGGGCCGACAAGCTCATCCTCCTCACCGACGTCCGGGGCGTGCTGCAGGACCCCGCAGACCCCGCCAGCCTCATCAGCACCCTCGATCTGGAGGAGGCCCGCCGGTTGGTGCGGGAGGGCCTGGTGGGAGGTGGGATGATCCCCAAGCTGGAGGCGTGCATCCAGGCCCTGGAGGGGGGCGTCCCCCGGGCCCACATCATCGACGGCCGGCGCCGGCACGCGCTCCTCTTGGAGCTCTTCACCGACCGGGGGATCGGAACCATGGTGGTGGCCTGAAGGAGGGGAAGGGTGTGGACGGCATGGACCACCTGATGCCCACGTACCGGCGCCACCTCCTCCTGGCCCGGGGCGAGGGGAGCTACCTGGAGGACACGGCCGGGCGCCGCTACCTGGACTGGGTGACGGGGATCGCGGTCAACGCGCTGGGCCACCGCCATCCCCGGGTGGTGGAGGCCCTCCGGCAGGCGTCGGAGCGTTTTCTCCACGTCTCGAACCTGTACCGGACCGAGGTCCAGGAGGCCCTGGCGGCCCGCTTGAGCCGGCTGACGGGCCTGGACCGGGTCTTCTTTGCCAACTCGGGCACCGAGGCCAACGAGGCGGCCATCAAGCTGGCCCGGCGGTTCTTCGCCGCCCGGGGCGAGCCCGACCGGTATGAGATCGTGAGCGTCCGCCACGGCTTCCACGGCCGGACCCTGGGGGCTTTGGCCGCCACCGACAAGCCCCAGTACCACCAGGGGTTCGGGCCCCTGCCCCCGGGCTTCCGCCGCATTCCCCGCTCCGACGAGGAGGGCGCCTTCCAGGCCCTGCGGGCCGCCATCGGGCCCCAGACCGCGGCGGTCATCCTGGAGGTGGTCCAGGGGGAGGCGGGGGTCTACCCGCTGGACCCGGAGTACGTTCGGGAGGTGCGCCGCCTCACCGAGCACTGGGGGGCCCTCCTCATCGTGGACGAGGTCCAGACGGGCATGGGCCGGACGGGCCCCTTCGCCGCCTACCAGCAGGTGGGGGTCCAGCCCGACATCTGCACCCTGGCCAAGGCCCTGGGGGGCGGCCTGCCCCTGGGGGCCACCTGCGCCCGGGAGGAGGTGGCCCAGGCCTTCCAGCCGGGGACCCATGGCTCCACCTTCGGCGGCAACCCCGTCGCCTGCGCGGTGGCCCTGGCCGTCCTGGACGTGCTGGAGGAGGAGGGCTACCTGGGGCCCGAGGGCCGGATCAGCCGGCTGGCCCAAGCTTTGGGCCGGGGGCTGGCCCGCCTCCAGGCCCAAGGCGTGCCCATCACCGCCATCCGCCAGGCGGGGCTGATGGTCGGGGTGGATCTGGCCCTCCCGGCCAGCGGGGTGGTGGCGGCGGCGGAAGAGGCGGGACTCCTCATCAATGCGACGGGACCCCACACCCTGCGGCTCCTCCCGCCTTACACCTTGAGCCCCGAGGAGCTGGAGGAGGGGCTGGCCAAGCTGGAGCGGGCCCTGGCCCAGGCGGCCGGGCAGGCTTAGGGCGTCGGGCGCGGCCCCCAGAGGGAGCGGAGTGGGTCGGGCCAGGCGGGGCCCTTCTCGCCCTGCCCGGCGACGGACTGGAGCGAGCGCCCGTTGGGCGGCGTTTTGTGAAGGAAAGGGAGGCGGTCGTGGATGGCGACGAACGGGCAGGTTCGCAAGGTGGTCCTGGCCTACTCGGGCGGCCTGGACACCTCGGTGATCATCCCCTGGTTGAAGGAGCACTACGGCTGCGCGGTTGTGGCCATGGTGGCCGACGTGGGCCAGGAGGAGGATCTGGACGAGATCCGGCAGAAGGCCCTGGCCAGCGGGGCCGACCGGGTGTACGTGGAGGATCTGAAAGAGACCTTTGTCCGGGAGGTGATCCTCCGCGCGGTCCAGGCGGGGGCCGTCTACGAAGACGGCTACCTCCTGGGGACGGCCATGGCCCGGCCCGTCATCGCCGCCCGCCAGGTCCAGATCGCCGACCAGGAAGGGGCCGATGCCGTCGCCCACGGGGCGACGGGGAAGGGGAACGACCAGGTCCGCTTTGAGCTGACCTACCGGGCCCTCCGGCCCGACCTCAAGGTGATCGCCCCCTGGCGGGAGTGGGAGCTCCGCTCCCGGACCGACTGCATCCGCTACGCCCAGGAGCGGGGCATCCCCGTGCCGGCCACGGTGGAGAAGCCCTACAGCATGGACGAGAACCTCTGGCACACCAGCTACGAGGGAGGTGTGCTGGAGGATCCGTGGCACGGCCCCGATCCCACCATGTTCCGCCGGGCGGTCAACCCCGAAGAGGCCCCCGATGAGCCGGAAGAGGTGGTCCTCGCCTTCGAGCAGGGAGTGCCCACGGGGCTCAACGGGCGCTCCCTGGACCTGGTCGCCTTGGTCCAGGAGCTGAACGAGCTGGGCGGCCGCCACGGGGTGGGCCGGGTCGACCTGGTGGAGAACCGGCTGGTGGGGATGAAGTCCCGCGGCGTCTACGAGACCCCCGGCGGCACCATCTGGATGGCGGCCCAGCGGGCCCTGGAGACCCTGGTCTTGGACCGGGCCACCGCGCACCTGAAGGCCCAGCTGGCCCACCGGTACGCCGAGCTCATCTACGACGGGCTTTGGTACTCGCCCCTGCGGGAGGCCCTGGACGCCTTCGTGGCCACCACCCAGAAGCGGGTGACGGGCGAGGTGCGGCTGAAGCTCTACAAGGGGAGCGTCCAGGTGACGGGCCGCCGGTCGCCCCACAGCCTGTATGACCCCGAGTTCGCCACCTTTGAGGCCGAGTCGGTCTACCGCCAGGCGGACGCGGCGGGCTTCATCCGGCTCTTCGGCCTGCCCCTGGAGATTGCCGCCCGCCGCCGGGCGAAAGACGGGGGGCAGGGGTGAGACGGGGCCGCCTGGCCGGACGGGCCTGGCGGCGAGGACGGGTCAGGCCCCGCGGGGCGTCAGGAACGGGTCTGGTGGACAGAAGGAGGATGGCGATGCAGGCCAGGTCAGGACGGTTCCACGAACCCTTGGACGCGATGGTGGCCGCGTTCCAAAACTCCTTCCCCTTCGACCGCCGCCTCTTCCGGCAGGATATCGCGGGGAGCCGGGTCCATGCGCGGATGCTGGCCCGCCAAGGGATTCTGACGGAAGCGGAGGCGGCCGCCATCCTCCAGGGCTTGGACCAGGTGGAGGCCGAGTTCGCCGAGGGGCGCTTCGCGGCCCGTCCTGAGGACGAGGACATCCACATGGCCGTGGAGCGCCGGCTGGTGGAGCTGGTGGGGGAGGTGGGCAAGAAGCTCCACACCGCCCGGAGCCGGAACGATCAGGTCGCCCTCGACCTGCGCCTCTGGCTGCGGGAGGAGCTGGACCGGCTGGACGGGGAGCTGGCCGACCTCCAGGCCGCCTTCGTCGAGCTGGCCAGCCGCCACCCCCGGGCCATCATGCCCGGGTACACCCACCTCCAGCGGGCCCAGCCCATCCTCCTTGCCCACCACCTCCTGGCCTACGTGGAGATGCTGGAGCGGGACCGGGACCGGTTCCGGGACTGCCGCCGGCGGCTCAACCGCTCGCCCCTGGGCGCTGGGGCCCTGGCTGGGGTGCCCTACCCCATCGATCCCCACTGGGTGGCACACGAGCTGGGCTTCGACGGGCCCTTCGCCAACAGCCTGGACGCCGTCTCGGACCGGGACTTCGTGGTGGAGTTCCTGGCCGCGGCCAGCCTCCTCATGGTCCACCTCTCCCGCTGGGCCGAGGAGCTGATTCTCTGGAGCAGCCAGGAGTTCGCCTTCGTGGAGCTCCCCGACCGGTTCGCCACCGGCTCCAGCATCATGCCCCAGAAGAAGAACCCGGACGTGCCCGAGCTGGTCCGGGGGAAGACGGGCCGGGTGGTGGGCCATCTGGTGGGCCTGCTGGTCACCCTCAAGGGGCTGCCCCTCGCGTACAACAAGGACCTCCAGGAGGACAAGGAGCCCCTCTTCGACACCGTCGACACCCTCCACCAGACCCTCCGGGTGCTGGCCGAGCTGGTCCGCCACCTGGAGGTGGACGAGGCTCGGATGCGGGCGGCCGCGGACCAAGGGTACCTGACGGCCACGGAGCTGGCCGACGGCTTGGTGCGGAAAGGCGTCCCCTTCCGGGAGGCCCACCACGCGGTGGGGGCCCTGGTCGCCTACGCCCGGGAGCTGGGCCGGCCCCTCCACCAGCTGACGGCGGAGGAGCTGGGCCGCTTCCACCCCCAGCTCACCCCCGACCTCCTCCCCCTGACCGAGCCTGAACGGGCGGTGGCGGCCCGGACCAGTTGGGGCGGTACGGGCTACGAGCCGGTGGCCGCGGCCCTGGCCCGGGCCCGGCGGTGGCTCCAAGGCGAGGACACCTGACCGCACCCCAGCCGAGCCCGTCCCGGGAAGACCCCCAAGGCCGCCCGCCGAGGCCGGCTGCCCGAAGCCGGAACGATTCGCGCCTGTCCAGTGGCCCGGTGCTGGTTTGCCTTTTTCGAGGAATGGGGCCTTCCCTTCCCGAAGGGACAAGGGACGGCCCCGCGCCGCCCATCCCCGGCAGGATCCCCGGGCCGGGTGTCGAAGGACGTGGCCAATCTGCCGCCGGGCGGCGCCGGACCGTCGACCACCAACGGCGAGCCGCCGCGGTTCCGCCGTTGGGCCTATCACAGGGAGGGATCGGCTGGTGCGGGCGCTGGTCTTGTACGGCTCAGATCGCCGGCTGGAGCCGGTGGCCCAGGGGGTGGCCGCAGGGCTGGAGGCTGCAGGGGTGGCGGTGGACCAGAAGTCCATCGGGGAGGCGGGGGACGGCCCCATCAGCACCGGGCAGTACCAGCTGGTGGTGGTCGGGTCCACCTCCCAAGGGCTCTTCGGGGGGCGGGTGCCCGAGGAGGTGGCCGACGCCCTGCCCCGGTGCAGCCGCCTTCAGGGGAAGGTGACGGCCGCCTTCATCATCCCGGGCGTCTTCGGCGCCGCCAAGACCTTGCGGGCCCTGATGGCCCTGCTGGAGCGGGAGGGCGCCTGGGTGCAGGACTTTGCCGCCCTGCGGAACGAGCAGGAAGCCCGGGCCTTTGGCTCCCGGCTGGTCAACCTCCTGAAACCCCGGTGAGGAAGGCCGGTCCGGCGAGGGCGGGCATGGCCCTGGTCATGGGGCGGCCGCCCGGCGGGCGGAGGGCTTGGGAAAGAGGGGGAGCAGACGTGGCGAACGTGGTGGCGACCCGCCGCCGGAGCGACATGATCAAGCGGGGGATCGATCGGGCCCCCCACCGGAGCCTCCTCCGGGCGGCCGGCGTGCGGGAGGAGGATTTTGACAAGCCCTTCATCGCGGTGGTCAACTCCTACGTGGACATCGTGCCGGGGCACGTCCACCTGCAGGCCTTCGGCCAGCTGGTGAAGGAGGCCATCCGGGAGGCTGGGGGGGTGCCCTTTGAGTTCAACACCATCGGGGTGGACGATGGCATCGCCATGGGCCACCTGGGGATGCGCTACTCCCTGCCCAGCCGGGAGTTGATCGCCGACTCGGTGGAGACCATGGTCACCGCCCACTGGTTTGACGGCATGATCTGCATCCCCAACTGCGACAAGATCACGCCGGGCATGATGATGGCCGCCATGCGGCTCGACATCCCCACCATCTTCATCAGCGGGGGGCCCATGCGGGCCGGCCGGTTGAACGGGCGGGCGGTGGATTTGATCTCGGTCTTCGAGGCGGTGGGCGGGCACCAGGCGGGCCGGGTGAGCGACGAGGAGCTTCTCGCCCTGGAGCGGGTCGCCTGCCCCGGCTGCGGCTCCTGCTCGGGGATGTTCACCGCCAACTCCATGAACTGCCTGGCCGAGGCCCTGGGGCTGGCCCTGCCGGGGAACGGGACCATCCTGGCCGACACCCCCGAGCGGGAGGCCCTGGCCCGGGAAGCGGCCCGGCGGATCGTGGAGCTGGTGGAGGAGGGCCTCACCCCCCGGCAGCTGGTCACCTTGGAGAGCCTGGACAACGCCTTCGCCCTGGACATGGCCATGGGCGGCTCCACCAACACGGTCCTCCACGGCCTGGCCATCGCCCACGAGGCCGGCATCGAGTACCCCTTGGAGCGGCTGGACGCCCTCTCCCGCCGGGTGCCCCACCTGTGCAAGGTGAGCCCCGCCTCCAGCTACCACATCGAGGACGTCCACCGGGCGGGCGGCATCCCCGCCATCCTCAAGGAGCTCGCTCGCATTCCGGGGCTCCTTCACCTGGAGACGCCCACGGTGGCCGGCAAGACCCTGGGCGAGATCGTGGCCGAGGCGGAGGTGACCGACCCCGAGGTGATCCGCCCCCTGGAACGGGCCTACAGCCCCGAAGGGGGCCTGGCCGTCCTCTTCGGAAACCTGGCCCCCCTGGGCGCGGTGCTGAAGACGGGGGCCGTCGACCCGGAGATCACCGTCCACGAGGGGCCGGCCGTCATCTACGACTCCCAGGAAGAGGCGGCCGAGGGGATCGCCCGGGGCGAGGTGCAACCGGGCGACGTGGTGGTCATCCGCTACGAGGGGCCCAAGGGCGGCCCGGGGATGCCCGAGATGTTGGCGCCCACCTCGGCCCTGGTGGGCCGGGGGCTGGGGAAGAGCGTCGCCCTCATCACCGACGGGCGTTTCTCCGGCGGGACCCGGGGCATCTGCCTGGGGCACATCAGCCCCGAAGCGGCCGAGGGTGGCCCCCTGGCCCTGGTGGAGCCGGGGGACCGGATCCGGATCGACATTCCCAACCGGCGCCTGGAGCTGCTGGTGGACGAGGCGACCCTGGAGGCCCGCCGGCGGGCCTGGCAGCCCCCCGAGCCCCGAATCCGGCACGGGTACCTGGCCCGCTACGCCCGGATGGTCACCTCAGCCCACACGGGCGCCATCCTGCGCTGAGGGGTCCTGAGATCCCGCGCTTTGCCGGCGCCCCCAGGGTGGAGCCTGGGGGCGCCCTTTGTTCCGGTGGTCGGCCCCCGCGAGCCGTCTCCTCCTCTGAAGGGCCAGAGCCTGCAGGAGGCGGGGGCCCGGTTCTTCTTGGAAAGGGAGGAATGGATCCCAACTTCGGCGTCAATTTGGGTCTTGAGAGGGTTGACAGGGACGGTGCCCCTGGGTATCCTTAGAGCCAATACTTCTATGACCCGGCGGGATCGCCAGCGTCCCGCGGCGGTAGAACACGGCGATGACGGGGAGCAGTAGGTGGTCCGGGGAAGGCTCAGAGAGCCGGCGGGTGGTGGAAGCCGGTCCTCCCCAACCTCCGAACTCACCCCTGAGCCTCGGACCGAACGGCCCTTGAGGGCCCAGTAGGCTCCGACGGGAGGGTGCGCCCGTTACCGCGCCAGCTCGTCGCTCCCCACGAGAGCCGCGAGCGCAGAGGCCGGAGCCGCGAGGCTCCCGCGAACAGGGTGGTACCGCGACGTTGTTCGCCCCTGGCCGAAAAGGCCAGGGGCCTTTTTGTTCGTCCACGAAGGAGGGATCGGCATGGAAGCGGCGGCAGCCTCGGCTTGGGATGAACGGCATCAGCCCAACGGGCAGCCGGTGGGGGCGGGATCCCCGACCACCGAGACCTTGACCGGGGCCGACGTCCTCGTCCGGTGCCTGGAGGCCGAGGGCGTGGAGGTCATCTTCGGCTACCCCGGTGGGGCGGTCCTGCCCATCTACGACGCCATCTACAACCACTCCAGCCTTCGCCACATCCTGGTGCGGCATGAGGCGGGGGCGGTCCACGCCGCGGACGGGTACGCCCGGGCGACGGGACGGCCGGGGGTTTGCCTCGCCACCTCCGGGCCCGGCGCGACCAACCTGGTGACGGGTCTGGCCACCGCCTACATGGATTCGATCCCCCTGGTGGCCTTCACCGGGAATGTGGCCACCAGCCTCATCGGCCGCGATGCGTTCCAGGAGGCGGACATCACCGGGATCACCATGCCCATCACCAAGCACAACTTCCTGGTCCAGCGGGTGGAGGATCTGCCCCATATCATCCGGGCGGCCTTCACCTTGGCCACCACCGGCCGGCCCGGCCCCGTCCTGGTCGACCTGCCCAAGGATGTGGTGACGGCCACCATGACGGGCTTCCGCTATCCGGCCCGGGTCCGGCTCCGGGGGTACAAACCCACCCTCCACGGCCACCCGCGCCAGCTGGAGGCGGCCGCCCGGGAGATCGCCCAGGCGAAGCAGCCCGTCCTCTACCTGGGCGGGGGCGTCATCGCGGCCGGCGCCGCCCAGGAGGTGCTGGCCCTGGCCGAGCGGGCCCAACTGCCCACCACCAGCACCTTGATGGGGTTGGGCGCCTTCCCCCCGGACCATCCCCTCTGGCTGGGGATGCTGGGCATGCACGGCACCCCCGCGGCCAACTGGGCCGTCACCCACTGCGACCTGCTCATCGCGGTGGGCGCCCGCTTCGACGACCGGGTGACGGGCCGCACCGACCGCTTCGCTCCCCGGGCCCGGATCATCCACATCGACATCGATCCGGCGGAGATCGGCAAGAACGTGGAGGTCCACGTGCCCATCGTGGGCGACGCCAAGAAGGTGCTTCAGGCCCTCCTGCCTCTGGTGGAGCCCAAGGAGGAGCCGGCGTGGCTCGCCCAGATCGCCGCCTGGAAGAGCCAGTACCGCCTCCGCTACCAGACCCGGTCCGATGAGATCATGCCCCAGGAGCTGGTCGACCGCCTGGCCGCCAAGGCCGAGGAGCACGAGGCGGCCACGGGCCGGGAGGTGGTCCTCACCGCCGACGTGGGCCAGCACCAGATGTGGGCCGCCCAGTTCTACCCCTTCCGCCGCCCCCGCAGCTACATCAACTCGGGGGGGTTGGGGACCATGGGCTTCGGCCTGCCGGCGGCCATCGGCGTGCAAGTGGCCCGCCCGGAGGCGACGGTGGTCTGCCTGACGGGGGACGGCTCCATCCAGATGAACATCCAGGAGCTGGACGTGGTCCGGAGCCAGCGCCTCCCCGTCAAGGTGATCATCATGAACAACCGCTACCTGGGCATGGTCCGCCAGTGGCAGGAGCTCTTCTACGGCCGGCGGTACAGCCACTCCGCGCTGGAAGAGGGCCCCGACTTCATCCTCCTGGCCCAGGCCTACGGCATCCCCGCGGCCCGGGTGGACCGCCCCAGCCAGCTGGACGCCGCCCTGGAGGAGGCCCTCAACCACCCGGGGCCCTACCTGCTGGACGTGCGGGTCCGGCCCGAGGAGAACTGCTGGCCCATGGTGCCCGCCGGCGGCGCCATCGACGAGATGCTGGGCGTGGAGGAAGCGACGGGAGCCGGCCAGCCCGCGCCCGTCCAGGAGGTGCGGACGTGAAGCGGACCCTGTCCATCCTGGTGGAGAACCAGTCGGGGGTGCTGGCCCGGGTGGCCGGGCTCTTCAGCCGGCGGGGCTTCAACATCGAGAGCCTCTCCGTCGCCCCCACCGAGGACCCCACCCTCTCCCGCATCACCCTGGTCACCCTGGTGGACGAGAAGGAGCTGGAGCAGCTGACCAAGCAGCTCCACAAGCTGGTCGACGTGGTGAAGATCAGCGACATCACCGAGGATGACCACATCGAGCGGGAGCTGGCCCTGATCAAGGTGGCGGCCCAGCCCTCCAACCGGCAGGAGATCCTGCAGGTGGTCGACATCTTCCGGGCCCGGGTGGTGGACGTGAGCGAGCGGAGCGTGGTGGTGGAGGTGACGGGCGACCAGGCCAAGGTGGATGCCATGGAGCAGCTCTTGCGGCCCTACGGCATCCGGGAGATGGTCCGGACGGGCAAGGTCGCCATGGTGCGGGGCGCCCGCACGGCCCCCCAGGTGGTCCGGGAGGAGCGGGCCGGCTGACCCGTTCCCGAACGAGGTGACGATTTCAGCGCAAGGAGGAGACGTCATGGCCACGATCTACTACGACGCCGACGCTGACTTGGCCGCCTTGAAGGGAGAGAAGGTGGCGGTCATCGGTTACGGGTCCCAGGGCCACGCCCACGCCCAGAACCTGCGAGACAGCGGGGTGGAGGTCATCGTCGCCAACCGCCCCGGCTCCCACAACTACCGGCAGGCGGTGGCCGACGGCTTCGAGCCGGTGACGGCCGCGGAGGCGGCCCAGCAGGCCGATGTCCTCATGATCCTGGTGCCCGACCACCTGCAGGCCGCCCTCTACCAGGAGGAGCTGGCCCCCCACCTGCGGCCCGGCCAGGCCCTGGCCTTTGCCCACGGCTTCGCCATCCACTTCAACCAGGTGGTGCCGCCGCCGGATGTGGACGTCTTCATGATCGCCCCCAAGGGGCCGGGGCATCTGGTCCGCCGGCTCTACCAGGAGGGGAAGGGGGTTCCTGCCCTGGTGGCCGTCCACCAGGATGCGACGGGGCGGGCCAAGGCCCGGGCCCTGGCCTACGGGAAGGCCATCGGCGCGGGCCGGGCGGGGATCATCGAGACCACCTTCCAGGAAGAGGTGGAGACGGACCTCTTCGGCGAGCAGGCCGTCCTCTGCGGCGGGGCGACGGCGCTGGTGAAGGCGGGCTTCGAGATTCTGGTGGAGGCGGGCTACCAGCCGGAGATCGCCTACTTTGAGTGCCTCAACGAGCTGAAGCTCATCGTCGACCTGATGTACGAGGGCGGCCTGCGCTGGATGCGCTACTCCATCTCGGACACGGCCGAGTACGGCGACCTGACCCGGGGTCCCCGGGTGGTGGATGAGCACGTCCGCCAGAGCATGCGGGCCATCCTGGAGGAGATCCGGTCGGGCCGCTTCGCCCGGGAGTGGGTGCAGGAGAACCAGGCCAACCGGCCCGTCTTCCAGGCCCTCCGCCGCCGGGAGGCGGAGCACCCCATCGAGCAGGTGGGCGCCCAGCTGCGGGCCATGATGCCCTGGATCGAGGCGAAGGAGCCGCCTCAGTAAGGCAGCCCCCTCCGGGGTGGAGCTCGGCGGCAGGAGGTGAGACGGGTGCGGGCACGGGTTCTGGTCGCTGACGTGCTCGACGAAGCAGGCATCGAACGGCTCCGCTCGGAGCCGGACCTGGACGTGGAGGTCCGCCCGGGCTTGAGCCCCGAGGAACTCCAGGAGCTGATCCCCGCCTACGACGGGCTGGTGGTCCGCTCCGCCACCCAGGTGACGGCCCAGGTGCTCGAGGCGGGCCGGCGGCTGCGGGTGGTGGGCCGGGCGGGGGTGGGGGTAGACAACATCGACGTGGAGGCGGCCACCCGCCAGGGAATCCTGGTGGTCAACGCCCCCGAGGGGAACACCCTGGCCGCCGCGGAGCACGCCTTGGGGCTGCTCTTTGCCGCCGCCCGCTGGATCCCCCAGGCCCACGCCAGCCTCACCCGGGACCGGCAGTGGGACCGGAAGCGGTTCATGGGCGTCCAGCTCCGGGGGAAGGTGCTGGGGGTGGTGGGCCTGGGCCGCATCGGCTCGGAGGTGGCCCGACGGGCCCGGGCTTTGGGCATGCGGGTCTTGGCCTACGACCCCTTCATTGGCCCCGAGCGGGCGGAGGAACTGGGGGTGGAGCTCCGGGAGCTGGAGGCCCTCTTCCCGGAGGTTGACATGCTCACCCTGCACACCCCCCTGACGGAGCAGACCCGCCACCTCCTGGACCGGGACGCCTTCCGCCGCATGAAGCGGGGCGTCATCCTGGTCAACACCGCCCGGGGCGGCCTTATCGACGAGGAGGCCCTGCTCGAGGCCCTGGAGAGCGGCCAGGTGCGGGCGGCCGCGCTGGATGTCTTCGAGGAGGAGCCTCCTTGGAACAGCGCCTTGCTGGGCCACCCCCGGGTGGTGGCCACGCCCCACCTGGGGGCCTCGACGGAGGAGGCCCAGCTCCACGTGGCCCTGGAGATCGCCGAGCAGGTGATCCGGGCCCTGAAGGGCGAGCCCGTGGCCCACGCGGTCAACGCGCCCTCGGTGCCGCCGGAGCTCGCCCGGGAGCTGGAACCGTACGTGCGGCTGGCCCAGAAGCTGGGCGAGCTCTTCACCGCCTGGGCGTCGGGCGCCGGCGCCCGCTGGCCCAAGGTGGAGGTGGTCTACGAGGGCCCCATCGCCGCCCGGGATGTCCGGCCCCTGACCAACGCCCTGCTGGTGGGGCTCCTCCAGCCCGTCCTCCAGGGGGCGGTCAACGCGGTGAACGCGCCGGTGCTGGCCCGCCAGCGGCAGCTGCGGGTGAGCGAGGTGCGGGCCGGCGGCGGCAACGGCCCCTCCCGGATCACGGTGCGGGCCTTGAGTGACCGGCGCCCCGCAGGCCCGGGCCAGGCGGGCCCGCCCCAGGTGGCGGGGACCATCGACGACCAGGGCCGGCCCCTCCTCATCGCGGTGGACGGCTACCCGGTCCACGTCTCCTCCACGGGCTACCTCCTCCTGGCCTACAACCGGGACCAGCCGGGCGTCATCGGCTCGGTGGGAACCCTCTTGGGCCAGGCGGGGGTGAACATCGCCTTCATGCAGGTGGGCCGGAGCCGGCCGGGGGAGGAGGCGGTGATGGTTCTGGGGTTGGACGATCCCATTCCCGATGAGGTGGCCCGGGAGCTCCGGGCCCGGGACGATCTGTGGAAAGTGGTGATTGCCCGGTGGTAGCCTCCGGGCCCAACGGGAAAGGAGCGAGCGGTATGGAGCGGGTGCGGATCTTCGACACCACCCTGCGGGATGGTGAGCAGTCCCCCGGCTTCAGCATGAATCCGGAAGAGAAGCTGCAGATGGCGCGGCAGCTGGCCCGGCTCCAGGTGGACGTGATCGAGGCGGGCTTCCCCATCGCCTCGCCGGGAGACTTCGAAGCGGTCCGCCTGGTGGCCCGGGAGGTCCGGGGGCCCATCATCGCCGCGCTGGCCCGGGCCCATAAGACCGACGTGGAGACGGCCGCCCGGGCCCTGGAGGGAGCGGAGCGGCCCCGGATCCACACCTTCATCGCCACCTCCCCCATCCACATGGAGCACAAGCTCCGGAAGAGCCCCGCGGAGGTCCTGGAGATGGCGGCCAAGGCGGTGGAGCTGGCCCGGCGGTACGTGGACGATGTGGAGTTCTCCGCGGAGGACGCCACCCGGAGCGACCCCGACTTCCTGGTCCAGATCTTCACCGCGGCGGCCGAGGCGGGCGCCACCACCCTCAACGTCCCGGACACGGTGGGGTACGCCACCCCTGAGGAGTACGCCGCCCTGATCCGCTACCTCCGGGAGCGGATCCCTGGGGTGGAGCGGCTCACCATCAGCGTCCACACCCACGACGACCTGGGCATGGCGACGGCCAACGCCTTGGCCGCCATCGAGGCGGGGGCCCGGCAGGTGGAGGGGACCATCAACGGCATCGGGGAGCGGGCGGGCAACTGCGCCCTGGAGGAGGTGGTGATGGCCCTCCACACCCGCCAGGACCGGCTGCCCTTCCAGACGGGGATCGAGACCACCCAGATCTACCCGACCAGCCGCCTGCTGGTCGCCCTCACCGGGGTGGACGTCCAGCCCAACAAGGCCATCGTGGGCGCCAACGCCTTCGCCCACGAGGCGGGGATCCACCAGGACGGGGTGCTCAAGGAGCGGAGCACCTACGAGATCATGACGCCCCAGTCCATCGGCCTGCCCCAGAACCGCCTGGTGCTGGGGAAGCACTCGGGGCGCCACGCGGTGCGGGTGCGGTTGGAGGAGCTGGGCTTCCACCTGGATGCCGAGGAGCTGGAGCGGGTCTACCAGCGCTTCCTGGAGGTGGCCGACCGGAAGAAGAGCATCACCGACGCGGACCTGGCCGCGCTGGCGGGGGCGGAGGGCCGGCCGCTGGAGGAGCAGGTGGAGCTGGTCCACTTCCAGGTGAGCACCGGCACGGGGATGGACCCGGTGGCCTCCGTCCGGATTCGCCGGGGGGAGGAGATCCTGCGGGGGGCGGCCCGGGGCGACGGCCCCATCGATGCCCTCTACCGGGCCATCGACCAGGTGCTGGGGGTGGAGGTGGAGCTGGTCCACTACCAGCTCCAGGCGACGGGCGAGGGCCGGGACGCGCTGGGGCAGGTGACCGTCCGCCTGCGGCCCCGGGTGAACTCCGGGGCGCCGGGCGGTGAAGAGGAGGGCGCCGTCGAAGGGGCGTCAGCCACCCCGTCCCTGCCTGAGGTGATGGGCCACGGGTCCAGCACCGACATCCTGGAGGCGAGCGCCCGGGCGTACGTCCAGGCCATCAACCGGTTGCTGGCCGGCGACCCCCGCTCCCGGACCCCGGTGGAGGAGGTCGTCTGACCATGGCGGCTCAGAAGGCTCAGGCGGTGGGCGGCACCGTGCCGCCCGCACCCCTCCAGGAGGCGACCATCCTCCTTTTGCCCGGCGACGGCATCGGCCCGGAGGTGGTGGGGGCGGCCCGGCAGGTGCTGGAGGCGGCGGCGGGGCGGTTCGGCTTCCGCCTGCGGTTTGAGGAGGCTTTGGTTGGGGGCGCCGCCATCGACGCCACGGGGGAGCCCCTCCCCGAGGCGACCCTGGCCGCCGCCCGGCGGGCCCAGGCGGTCCTCTTGGGCGCGGTGGGCGGGCCCCGGTGGGATGAGCTCCCCGTCGACCGGCGGCCGGAGAAGGGGCTTCTCCAGCTCCGTCAGGCCCTGGGGCTCTTTGCCAACATCCGGCCCTTGCCCGGCTTCGTGGCGGCGTACGGCCACTCGCCCCTCAAGCCCCACCTGCTGGCGGGCGTCGATCTGGTGGTGGTTCGGGAGCTGACGGGCGGGCTCTACTACGGCCCTCGAGCCCGGGAGGCGCGAGGGCCGGGCGAGGCGGCGTACGATACCATGCTCTACCACACCCACGAGATCGAGCGGGTGGCCCGGGTCGCCTTTGACCTGGCCCAAAGGCGCCGGCCCCCGGGGGAGCGGCGGGTCGCCTCGGTCGACAAGGCCAACGTGCTCCTCAGCTCCCAGCTCTGGCGGGAGACGGTCCGCCGGGTGGCGGCCGACTACCCCGATGTGCGGCTGGAACACCTCTACGTGGACAACGCCGCCATGCAGCTGATCCGGGACCCCGCCCGGTTCGACGTGATCCTGACGGAAAACCTCTTCGGCGACATCCTGAGCGACGAGGCGGCCGCCTTGGCCGGGTCGCTGGGGGTGTTGCCCTCGGCCAGCCTGGGCGGCTCCGTCCCCCTCTTCGAGCCCGTCCACGGCAGCGCCCCCGACATCGCGGGGCAGGGGCTGGCCAACCCCATCGGCACCGTGCTGAGCGCCGCCCTGCTCCTCCGCTACAGCCTGGGGCAGGAGACGGCGGCCCGGGCGGTGGAGGCGGCGGTGGAGGGAGCCCTGCGGGACGGGGCCCGGACCGCCGACCTGGTGGGGAAGGGGGAGGCCTTCCTCAGCACCGAGGAGATGACCGCCGCCATTCTCGAGCGGCTCGGCGGGTAGGGGCTCGGCCCCGGCAGCCAACCTGGCCAAGGAGGGAGCGGGATGAGCGCTCTGGGCACCGATCCAGTCCTCTTGTACGACACCACCTTGCGGGACGGCACTCAGGGTGAGGGCATCTCCCTTTCGGTGGAGGATAAGTTGAGCCTCCTCCGGCTGCTGGACGCTTTCGGCATCGCCTACGTGGAAGGGGGGTGGCCCGGCTCCAACCCCAAGGACCTGGAGTTCTTCCGGCGGGCCAAGGGGATGTCCCTCCAGCGGGCCAAGCTGGCCGCCTTTGGCTCCACCCGCCGGCCCGGCATCCCCTGCGAGGAGGACTCCAACCTCCGGGCCCTCCTGGCCGCGGAGACCCCGGTGGTGACCATCTTCGGCAAGAGCTGGGACCTCCACGTCACCCACGCCCTGCGGACCAGCCTGGAGGAGAACCTGGCCATGATCCGGGAGAGCGTCGCCTTCCTGGCCGCGCACGGGCGGGAGGTCATCTACGACGCGGAGCACTTCTTCGACGGCTACCGCCGGAACCCCGAGTACGCCTGGGCCACCCTCCAGGCAGCCCGGGAGGGGGGCGCCCGCTGGATCGTCCTCTGTGACACCAACGGCGGCACCCTCCCCCACGAGATTGAGGCCATGACCCGGGAAATGGTCCAGCGGCTGGACCGGCCCGTGGGGATCCACTGCCACAACGATTCGGGCGTGGCGGTGGCCAACTCCTTGGCCGCGGTCCGGGCCGGCGCCCGCCAGGTGCAGGGGACCATCAACGGCCTCGGGGAGCGGACGGGGAACGCAGACCTGGTGGTCATCCTCCCCAACCTGGCCCTCAAGCTGGGCTGCCGCTTGGAGCCCGAGCCCCGGCTGGAACGGCTGCAGCAGCTCTCCCGGACGGTGAGCGAGCTGGTCAACCGGCCGCCCGATCCCTTCCACCCCTTCGTGGGGGAGAGCGCCTTCGCCCACAAGGGCGGCATCCATGTAAGCGCCGTCCGGCGGCACCCGGAGACCTACGAGCACATCCCGCCTGAGCTGGTGGGGAACCGGCGGCGGGTGCTGGTCTCGGAGCTGTCGGGGGCGAGCAACCTGCTCTACAAGGCCCGGGAGTACGGGCTCGATCTGGACCCCGACACCCCGGTGGTCCGGGAGGTCCTCCGCCACGTGAAGGAGCTGGAGCACCAGGGGTACCACTTCGAGGCGGGGGAGGCCTCCTTCGAGCTCCTCCTCCGGAGGGCCCTGGGGCTGGTGCCCACCTACTTCACCCTCGAGAGCTTCCGCCTCACCGTCGCCCAGGGCGGCCCTGACGGCAGCCCCGTGGCCGATGCCGAGGCGACCATCCGCCTCCGGGTGGGCGCCGAGCGGATCCACACGGCAGCCACCGGCAACGGCCCCGTCAACGCCCTGGACCACGCCCTGCGCAAAGCCCTGCTGCCCTTCTACCCGGCCATCGGCACTTTCCGCCTGGTGGACTACAAGGTGCGGGTGCTGGACGGCCAGGCGGGCACGGGAGCCCGGGTGCGGGTCCTCATCGAGACCGCGGCCGAACGGGCCCGCTGGGGGACGGTGGGGGTCTCCACCAACATCATCGAGGCCAGCTGGCTGGCCCTGGTGGACAGCATGGAGTACGGCCTGATGAAACTGGGGATCCAGGCCCCGGCCAGCGAGGCGGTCTCGACCGGATAGGGCGGGCGACGGGAGCGGCTCTCCCCGGGCGGAAGGCGGGGGAGCCAGGGCGTGGGCGAGAGCCTGCTTTGGGCAGGCTCTCCCTTTTTCGGCCCCGGGCGTCGCTCCTTCTTTTTCCTCGGAGGCTGTTTTGCGCCACGTCGCGCGCACACGCCCAAGCCTAGGCCCCATAGGCTACCGAGCGGGAAGGGATCGAGCCCAAACGGGGCGAAAGCGGGAGCCGGTGCGCTGGGAGGCTAACGGTAGGGCGCACAACTCTCGGGACCGGCCAGGGTGCCGGCGGGCGACCCTGACGGGACCAGGTTGAGGTGGCGAGGTGTGGGGCGACTCTTTGGGACCGATGGCATTCGTGGGGTGGCCAACCGGGAGTTGACGCCGGAGTTGGCCTTCCGTCTCGGCCGGGCCGTGGCCCAGGTGGTGGCCCACCGGGCCGGCGAGGACCGGCCCCGGGTGGGGATCGGGCGGGACACCCGCGCGTCGGGGGAGATGCTGGAGGCGGCCCTGGCCGCGGGGCTCGCCTCGGCCGGGTGCGACGTGGAGCTCTTGGGGGTGGTGCCCACCCCGGCGGTGGCCGTCCTCACCCCCCTCTTGGGCCTGGCGGCCGGGGCGGTCATCTCCGCCTCCCACAACCCGGCGGAGGACAACGGCATCAAGTTCTTCGGCCCCGACGGCTACAAGCTGCCCGACGAGGATGAGCTGGCCATCGAGGCCATCTGCGATGATCCCTCGCCCAACGGGCCCTGGCCGGTGGGGCGGGGGGTGGGCCGGATCCGCCGCCGGGAGGATGCCAACGAACGGTATATCCAGTTTCTGATGGAGAAGGTGCCCGTCGATCTCTCCGGCTTCCGGCTGGTGGTCGACTGCGCCAACGGAGCCGCCTTCCAGACCACCCCCGAGATCCTCCGCCGCCTGGGGGCGGAGGTGATCGCGCTCAACGTCGAGCCGGACGGGCACAACATCAATGTAGGGTGCGGGTCGACCCATCCCGAAGCCCTCCAGCAGGCGGTCCTGCAGTACGGGGCCCACGCGGGCCTGGCCCACGATGGCGACGCGGACCGGTTGATCGCGGCCGATGCCCAGGGCCGGCTGGTGGACGGCGATCGGATCCTGGTCATCGCCGCCATCCACATGGCGGAGCAGGGCCTCCTCACCGGCAACGCGGTGGTGGCCACCCGGTACAGCAACCTGGGCCTCACCCAGGCCCTGGCCCGCCGGGGCATCCAGGTGATCGCCGCCGAGGCGGGAGACCGGCAGGTGCTGGCCGCCATGCGGGAGCGGGGGCTGGTGCTGGGCGGGGAGCAGTCGGGCCACGTCATCTTCCTCCAGGAGACGACCACCGGGGACGGGATCCTCACGGCCCTGAAGCTTCTGCAGGTGATGCGGGAACGGGAGACGCCCCTGGCGGAGCTGCGGGACTGGATGCATGAGGTGCCCCAGCACCTGATCAACGTGCGGGTGGCCCGCAAGGACCAGCTGGGGTCGTCGCCCGCCTGCCAGGCGGCCATCCGCGACGCGGCCGCCCGGCTGGGCGAGCGGGGGCGGGTCTTCGTCCGGGCGTCGGGCACCGAGCCGGTGGTCCGGATCTTGCTGGAAGGGGAAGACCCCGAGCTCCTCCGGGTGCTGGGCGACGATCTGGCCGGAGTGATCCGGCGGGAGCTGGGGGATGCCTAGGGGGCCGGCCCGAACCCAGGGGGCAGGTCCCCGCCGCGGCCCGTGAGGAGGAAGGCCAGTCTGGAGATCATCGGCATCGGCACCGATCTCATCGAAGTGGAGCGGATTCAATCGGCTTGGGACCGGTTCGGCGACCGGTTCCTCAACCGGATCTTCGCCCCGGGCGAGCAGGCCTATGCCCTGAGCCGGCCTCACCCGGCCGAATCCCTGGCGGCCCGCTTCGCCGCCAAGGAGGCGGTGATGAAGGCCTTGGGGACAGGCCGGTTCGGGGTAAGCTGGCGGGAGATTGAGGTGACCCGGGAGCCCAGCGGCCGTCCCGGGATCGCCCTCTCCGGGCGGACCCGGGCCCTGGCCCGTTTTCTGGGGGTCCAGGGGTGGCACCTCTCCCTTACCCACGACCGGGAGGCGGCCATGGCTTTCGTCATCGCCCTGGGGCGGGCCGGCCGGTCTGGGTGAGGAGGGGACGGCATGCGCTTGGCGACCACCGCCCAAGCCCGGGAGGCTGACCGGCGGGCGGAAGCGGCCGGGATGCCCACGAGGATCCTCATGGAGAACGCGGGCGCCCAGGTGGCCGCCGCAGTGGCCCGTCTCGCCCCGGAGGGCGGGCCTGTCTTGGTCTTCTGCGGCAAAGGGAACAACGGCGGGGATGGCCTGGTCGCCGCCCGCCACCTGGTGGAGCGGGGCCGGCCGGTGCAGGTGTGGCTGGCCGCGCCCGAGGAGGCCTACCGGGGTGACGCCGGCGCCAACCTGGCCCTGGCCAAGGGGTGGGGGATCCCCTTGGCGCCGGCGCCGGTCGAGGCGGAGGTTCTGGACCGGGAGCTGGCCCGGTACGCCCTGGTGGTGGACGGGCTCCTGGGCACGGGGGTGCAGGGGCCCTTGCGGGATCCGTACCGGCTCTGGGTGGCCGCCCTCAACCGGTACACCGGCCCCATCCTCAGCATCGACCTCCCCTCGGGCCTCGACGGCGACCGGGGCGTGGCCGAGCCCGAGGCGGTCCGGGCCACCTGGACCATCACCTTCGGGTACGGCAAGCCCGGCCTCTACCTCCTGCCCGGGGCCGACTATGCGGGCCGGGTGGAGGTGGTCCCCATCGGCCTTCCCCCAGACGTTCTCGAGGGGCAGGGCGAGGTGGTGGAGCTTTTGGAAAGCCGCGCCGTCGCCCAGATGCTCCCGCCGCGGCCGGCCGAAAGCCACAAGGGGACGTACGGCCACCTGCTGGTGGTGGCCGGCTCCCGGAACATGGCGGGCGCGGCGGTGCTGGCCGCCCGGGGCGGGCTTCGGGGCGGGGCGGGGCTGGTCACCCTGGCCGTGCCCGCCAGCCTCCAGCGTCAGGTGGCGGCCGCCCTCCCCGAGGCCCTCACCTATGGCTTGCCCGAGACGGAGGCGGGCACCCTGGGGGTGGAGGCGGCGGAGGTGGTGGCCCAGCTGTTGGCCACCCGCCAGGCCTTGGCCATCGGGCCCGGCCTGGGGACGGCTCCCGAGACGGCCCAATTTTTCCAGGCGTTGCTGGAGCGTCCTGAGGTTCAGCACTGCCCGGCGGTGCTGGACGCGGACGCCTTGAACCTGCTGGCCCAGGCCCCCGAGCGGGTGGAGGCCCTGGCCCGGCGGCCCGGAGGGCTCCCCTGGGTCTTGACGCCCCATCCGGGCGAGATGGCCCGGCTCCTGGGCCGGAGCACCGCCGACGTGCAGGCCGACCGGCCCGGCGCCGTCCGGGAAGCGGCGGCCCGTTTCGGCGGGGTGGTGGTCTTGAAAGGGGCCCGGAGCCTGGTGGCCCATCCGTCGGGCCGGTGGGCCATCAACCCGACGGGAAACCCCGGCATGGCCACGGGCGGCATGGGGGATGTGCTCACCGGGCTGGTGGGGGCTCTCTTGGCCCAGGGGCTCGGGCCCTGGGAGGCGGCGGCGGCCGGCGTCTACCTCCACGGTCTGGCGGGCGACCTCCAGGCGGAGGCGAGGGGCCCCGCGGGGCTTCTGACCAGCGAGGTGGCCGACGCCCTGCCCGCGGCCCGGCGGCGGGTGCTGAGGGAGGCAGGCCTCAATGGCGCACGGGGGGACTGACGAGCGGTCGTGGGTGGAGGTGGATCTGGCCCGGATCCGGGCCAACGCGGCGGCCCTGGTCCGGGTGGCCGCGCCCGCCCGGCTGATGGCGGTGGTGAAGGCGGACGGCTACGGGCATGGGGCGGTCCCCGTGGCCCGGGCAGCCCTGGCGGGCGGGGCCTCGGCCCTGGCCGTCGCCACCCTCACCGAGGGGGAGGCCCTCCGCCAGGCGGGGATCGACGCCCCCATCCTGGTCTTTGCCCCCGCCCGGCCCGATCTGGCCCAGCGCTACGTCGCGCACCGGCTCCTGGCCACGGTGGTGGACTGGGACCAGGCCCAGGCCCTGGCCCAGGCTGCCCGGGAGCTGGGGGCCGAGCTCACCGTCCACGTGAAGGTGGACACGGGCATGGGCCGCCTGGGCTTCTTGCCCGAAGAGGCCCTCGCCCGCTGGGAGGCCCTGGCCGCCCTGGAAGGGCTGACCCTGGAGGGCCTCTACACCCACCTGGCCACCGCCGACGAGGCGGAGACGGCCTACGTCCGCCTCCAGTGGGAGCGGTTCCAGGGCCTCATCGACCACCTGGATGCCCGGGGCCTCCGGCCACCGGTGGTCCACGGGGCCAACTCGGCCGCGCTCCTCCGCCTGCCCGAGACCCGGCTGGACCTGGTCCGGGCGGGCCTGGCCCTCTACGGCATCCTGCCCCCCAACGTGCCCCCGCGCACCCGGCTCCAACCCGCCCTCACCTGGAAGTGCCGCATTACCGCCGTCCGCACCCTGCCCGCGGGCTGGGGGATCAGCTACGGGATTGAGCACGTCACCTGGCGGCCCACCCGGGTGGCCACCTTGGCCGTGGGGTACGCGGACGGCTACCGGCGGGCGCTGAGCGGGCGGGCCCAGGTGCTCATTCAGGGGCACCGCTGCCCGGTCTTGGGCCGGGTGACCATGGACCAGGTGATGGTGGACATCACCGACCTGGAGGAGGATCCGGGCCAGGAGGCGATCCTTCTCGGGGGCAGCGGCCCCCTGGCCATCGAGGCGTGGGAGCTGGCCCGGTGGATGGGGACCATCCCCTACGAGGTCTTCACCGGCATCTCCCCCCGGGTGGAACGGCGCTACCTGGGCGAGTTGGAGGGGTGAGGGCTGGGCCCGCCTTGGGGCTTGGCTTCCAGCGTGCTATAATGCTTCTGACGTCGGCCCCATCAGGGAGAGGGAAGGCAGTTGCACCTGTCTGTCGCGGGAGTGAGCCACCGGAGCGCCCCCATCGCCATCCGGGAGCAGCTCCACCTCACACCCGAGGCCACCCGCCAGCTCGTTCGGGAGGTGGTCCGGTCCGGGGAGGAGGTGGCCATCCTCTCCACCTGTAACCGGACCGAGTGGTACGTCCTCGACCGGGATGGGAGCACCTCCCGCCGCATCCGAGCGCGCCTGACCGGCGACGATCCCACCTTCCAACCCTACCTTTATCACTATGAAGGCGCGGCCGCCGCCCGCCACCTCTTCCGGGTGGCGGGCGGCCTGGACAGCTTGGTTTTGGGCGAGGCCCAGATCTTGGGCCAGGTGCGGGAGGCCTTCGAGCTGGCCCGGGAGGCGGGGACGGTGGGCCCGATCCTGGAGCAGCTGGGCCGGAAAGCCCTGGAGGCGGGGAAGCGGATCCGCTCCGAAACAGGGATCGGCCGGGGCACGGCGTCCATCAGCTCCGCGGCCGTGCACCTGGCCCGGGCCATCTTTCCCGACCTGGCCGGCAGTCAGGTGCTGGTCCTGGGCGCCGGCGAGATGGCCACCCTCACCGCCCGGCACCTGCGGGAGCAGGGGGCCCGGGCGGTGATCGTCGCCAACCGGAACCGGCACCGGGCCCAGCAGGTGGCTGCCGCCTGCGGCGGCCGGGCCGCCGGGTTCGACGAGCTGGAGCCCCTCCTGGTGGCGAGCGACATCGTCATCAGCTCCACCGCCGCCCCCCACGCGGTCATCCGGCGGGAGCTTCTGGAGCGGATCCTGCCCGCCCGGCGGGGCCGGCCCCTCTACATCATCGACATCGCGGTGCCCCGGGATGTGGAGGTGGCCTGCGGGGAGCTGGAAGGGGTCACCCTCCACAACATCGACGACCTGGAGCAGGTGGTGGCGGCCAACCTGACCCAGCGGGAGGCCCATCTGGAGGCGGCCGAGCGGGTGGTGGAGGAGACGGTGGCGGAGTTTGTGGCTTGGTGGCGGAGCCGGGCGGCGGCCCCGCTGATCCGGGCCCTCTTCGACCACGCGGCGGCCATCCGGGAGGCGGAGGTGGCCCGGGCCTTGCGACGGCTGGGCGAGCTCGATCCCCGCCAGCGGGAGGTGGTGGAGGCGATGGCCAGCGCCATCGTCAACAAGCTCCTCCACCGGCCCGTCACCCGGCTGAAGGCGGCGCTGGCCCACGGGGATGGCCGGGCGTACCTTCAGAGCCTGCAGGATCTCTTCGGCTTGGAGCTCCCACCCGGCGGGGAGCCGGGCCCGGAGGTCCAGCCTGCCGGGCCCCCTGGGGAGGGGCGGCCCCCTCGGCAGGGGGCGGGGGATGCCTGGCCTGAGCAGACGGGGCCCGATCCCTTCGGGCGCCAGGAAGTAGGACGGCACGAAGGAAAGGCGGTGGGCTGAGGCGATGGGCGGGGAGCGGCGGGTGGTGCGGGTGGGGACCCGGAAGAGTCCCCTGGCCCTCTGGCAGACCCGGTGGGTGATCGCCCGGCTCCAGGAAGCCTGGCCCGGGCTCCATTTTGAAGAGGTCCCCATGGTGACCCAGGGGGATCTGGTGCTGGACCGGCCCCTGGACCAGGCGGGCGGCCGGGGGCTCTTCGTGGCCGAGATGGAGGAGGCCCTGCTCGCGGGGCGGATCGACCTGGCCGTCCACAGCATGAAGGATCTGCCCATCGAGCTCGCCCCGGGGCTGGTCCTGGGGCCGGTGCCCCCGCGGGCCGACCCCCGGGACCTCTTCGTCTCCCGCCAGGGCTGGCAGAGCCTGGCCCAGCTGCCGCCCAAGGCCCGGGTGGGCACCAGCAGCCCCCGCCGGCGGGCCCAGCTCCTCGCCCAGCGGCCCGATCTGGAGATCGTGCCCGTCCGGGGCAACCTGGGGACCCGCCTGCGCAAGCTGGAGGAGGGCCAGGTGGACGGCCTGGTCCTGGCCGCCGCCGGGTTGGCCCGCATGGGGTACGAGCTGGCCGGCTTCCCGCTGGAGCCCCCGCTCTTCCTGCCCGCGGTGGGTCAGGGGGCGCTGGCCCTGGAGCTCCGGGCTGACGACCCCTGGCTGCGGGAGCGGCTGGCACCCCTGGGGGACCCAGCCGCGACCGCGGAGGTGGCCGCGGAGCGGGCCCTCCTCCGGCACCTGGGGGGCGGCTGCCACCTGCCCATCGCCGCCTGGGCCCGGGCGTCTGGGGACCGGCTCACCTTGCAGGCTCGGGTGATCAGCCCCGACGGCGCCCGGCACCTGGACGGCCAGCTCACCGGCCCCCTGTCCGAGGCTGCCTCTTTAGGAGAGCGGCTGGCCGGGGAGCTCCTGGCCCGGGGGGCCCGGGACCTCCTCTGAGGGCCTCCCCGGACCGCCGCGGCTTCGCCGGGCCGGCGGTCCATCAGGGCCGGCCGCGGCCTTACCGCCGCCGTTGGGCTCGGGCCGCCTTCCCCGTGGGCCGGGGCGGGCGGCCCCCTTCGTAGGGCCAGTGCTGGTCCGCGTCGTCGGGACTGTCCAAGCCCACCAGGCTCTGGGGGTCCCCCAAGGGTTCGGCGCCCGACAGGGGATCGTCGGGGCTGTCCATCCCCACCAGGTTCGCCTCCCTCCGGTCGATCCGCGCCTCGAGCCGGGGCTTCTTGCCCTTTGCCACGACCATTCCTCCTCTGGGCGTCCTCACCCTGAGTCTGCCCCGCGCGCCGGGGCGCATCCCCTGCCAAGGCCGGGGGGATCCTTCCACCTGGGAAGGTTTCCTGAGTCCCACTTCAGCCCAGGCCCCGGCCTGCACCCGGGGGCTGGGCAGGGGAGGCGGCGTGGTGGCGGTCCGGGTCTTGATGCTCAGCTGGGAGTACCCGCCCCGGGTGGTGGGGGGGCTGGCCCGCGCGGTCTGCGGCCTCTCCCGGGCGCTGGTCGCCCGGGGGGTGGAGGTGACGGTCCTCACCCTGGGGGAGGCGGGCAGCCCCTTCCGGGAGGAGGACCGGGGCGTGGAGGTGATCCGGGTCCGGAACGGCTTCCCCAGCTCGCCCGATCTCATCCCCACCATCGCCCACTTCAACTTTGATCTGATCCAGGCGGCGGTCCCGCTGATGGAGACGGGCTTCGACCTGATCCACGCCCACGACTGGCTTGTCGCCTACGCCGCCCGCACCCTGAAGCACGGCTACCGCCTGCCTCTGGTGGCCACCCTCCACGCCACAGAACACGGCCGCAACCAAGGCCTCCATACGCCGCTCCAGCGGTACATCCACGACATGGAGTGGACCCTCACCTACGAAGCGTGGCGGGTGATCCTCTGCAGCGAGGCCATGCGGGAGGAGGCGTCGCGGCTCTTCCACCTTCCCGGAGACAAGACCCTGGTTCTGCCCAACGGGATCGAGCCCGACGAGGTGGCCGTGCCCGAGGGGGAGGACCTGGCCGCCTTCCGGCGGGCCCACGCCGCCCCGGACCAGCCCATGATCCTGGCCATGGGCCGCCTGGTGCCGGAGAAGGGGTTCCACGTCCTCTTGGATGCCTTCCGCCTTATCCTGGAGCGCACGCCCAAGGCGAAGCTGGTCCTCGCCGGGGAAGGCCCCCAGCGGAAGGCCTTGGAGGAGCAGGCCGAGCGGTTAGGCATCGCCCAGCACGTCTACTTCAAGGGCTTCGCCACCGATCCGGTGCGGAACCGGCTCCTCCACGTGGCGGACGTGGCCGTCTTCCCCAGCCTCTACGAACCCTTTGGGATCGTCGCCCTGGAGGCGATGAGCGTGGGGCTGCCGGTGGTGGCCGCACGCAGCGGCGGGCTGGCGGAGGTGGTGGAGCACGGCGAGACGGGCTTCTTGGTGCCGCCCGGCGATGCGGGCGCCTTGGCCGACGCCCTGGTGCCCCTCCTAATCAGCCCTGGGCTGCGGGAGCACTTGGGACGGAAGGGCCAGGAGCGGGCCCGGACCCGGTTCGGGTGGGTCCGGGTGGCGGAGCGGACCCTCGAGGCGTACCATCGCATCTTGGAGGAGCGGCGCCAGGTGCGGTGGCTCTCCCTGCTGGACGGGGTGCGCCCCCGCGACCGGCGGGCCGACGGCGGCGCCGGCCTGGAGGTTCTGCCCTCCCGGTATACGGGCGACGGAACCCTGGCGCCTGCCACCCCCGCCCCGGCGCCGGGCGCCGCAGCCCAGGGGGGCCGCGCCGGGCGGGCCGCCCGGCCGGGCCATACCAGCCCAGGCCCCGCCTCGGCCAGCTAGGCTCCGGCTCGCCGGCTGGGCGCGGCCTGGGAGCCGCACTGCTTCCTTCCCGGCGCGCGTCCGCCGTTATCCTCCCGCGGCCTGCGGGGCCGGGGCGGGCTGGGGGGCGTAGACTCGGTAGTCCAGGAAGGGGAAGAGGTTGTCCCGCTCCTCCAGGAGGCCCAACCGGTACCCGTCGATGGTCCCCCGGAGTAGGTCGTGGTAGAGGGTGTGGAACCGCTCCAAGTGCTCCACCGTCCGCCGCCGGGCGTACTCCACCATGGTGCCCGTCTTCATGATGAAGGCCCAGTCGCTGGCCTGGGCCAGGAGGAGCTCCCGGGCTGCCTGGTTGAGGGCCCGCCGCTGGAGGCCTTGGGCCTCGGGGAAGCGGCGAGCCAGCTCCACCATCCGCTCCGCCGCCTTGTGGAGGTGGCGGTAGATCCAGTCGTTGCTCCCCTCGAGCCAGACCTCGTTGTAGCCCTTGTAGCCCCAGCTGGACAGGGTGGGCTCCACCAGGGCCAGCTGGGTGAGGCGGTCCAGGTGGCGGCCGGGGGTGGTGGTCCGGACGCTGGGGTTGGCCGCCATGAAGCGGAGGACGTCTTCGAGGAAGTCGGGTCCTTCAAACCACCAGTGGCCGAAGAGCTCGGCATCGTAGGGCGCGAGCACCACCGGCGGGTCGTCCATCCCCCCCGCCAGGTACTCCACCTGCTTGGCCCGGTTGAAGACGAAGTTGCCCGCGTGGACCCGGGCCCGCTCCCGGGCGGCGTCGGGGTCGTAGAGTTCCTTGTGGGGTGTGGGGCCGGTGATCCGGTGGTACTTGAAGCCGGTGTTGCCCCGGATCCCCGCCCGCAGGTAAGGCTTGATGTACTCCCAGTCCAGGTCCCAGCCGATGTCCCGGTAGAAGTCCCGGTAGGCAGGGTCGCCCGGGTAGCCTTCGGTGGCGCTCCAGACCTGCTTGGAGGACTCCCAGTCCCGGCCGAAGACGGCCAGGCCCGCCCCCGTCACCACCGGCTGGTAGACCGCATGGGGAGGCCGGGGCTGGCCGAAGAGGAGGCCGTGGGCGTCCACAATGGTGTACTCCACCCCGTGGCGGCGGAGGATCTGGTCGTGGCCCGGGTGGAAGCCGCACTCGGGAAGCCAGAAGCCCCGGGGCTGGCGCCCGAAGAGCTCCCGGTAGGCGTGCACCCCCACCGCGATCTGGGCCTCCACCGCTTGGGGCACCACGTCCATAAGGGGCAGGTAGCCGTGGGTGGCGGCGGAGGCGAGGATCTCCACCCGGCCCGCCTCCTGGAGCCGGGCCAAGGGGGTGATCAGATCCCCCCGGTACCGGTCATGGTAGAGCAGGGCCACCCGGTCCCAGTGGTCCGCATGGAAACGGGCGAGGCGATGGAGCTCCGGGTGGTGCCGGGTCCGGTGGAGCTCTCGGCGGCCCAGGTCCTGCATGAGAGCCACGTGCCGGCGGAAGCGCTCCTGGAGGAGGGGGTCCCGGAGCATGGCGGCGAGGGTCGGGGTGAGGGTGAAGCTCAGGTGATAGGGCACCCCTTCCTCGGCCAGGCGCTCCAGCCGGTCCAGGAGCGGAATGTAGCACTCGGCCATGGCTTCATAGAGCCAGGCTTCTTCCAGGGCGTCGGGATGCTCCGGGTGCCGGACGAAGGGGAGGTGGGCGTGGAGGACCATCGCCACCCACCCCAAGGGTTCAGCCACCGGTGGTCGCCTCCTTGGTGCCGGACCCGGTACCGGGGCCGGGGAAGCTGGCCCGGGTCACCAGGGTGGCAAAGCTCCGGGTCAGCCGGCCGTCGGGGCTGACCGCCTCCAAGCCAAAGGGAAAGCTGCCGTCAGGGAGGGCCAGGCGCAGGGTGAAGGTGCCGTCGGGCGCCAGGGGGACCCGCTCCCGGTTGAGCCAGAGGGTGGCCTCGGGCCGGGTGCGGCCCCGCAGGATCAGCTCCGCCGTCACCTCCAGGAAGAGGTCCTCCTGGGGCTGGGCCCAGGCTTGGGCAGGGCTGGCGCCGGGGCTGGTCACCCAGGCCAGAGGCGACCCCTCGGCCAGGGGCAGGCTGATCTTCCAGGCCCGGCTCTCCACGTACTGGGGAGAGCCGTGCTCGTCCACCCCCCGGAACTGGCGGAGGACCACCTCCTCGGCCCGGCTGACGGGGGGCGCGGTCAGGTGGGCCGGTTCCCGGGGTGGGGTCGCCACCAGGTTGGAGCGGCTGATGGGGGTAAAGCGGCCGCCCGGTCCCCGGAACCCCAGCTCCGCCTGGAAGCGGTGGCCCGGCCGGCCCACGTGGAGGTACCAGCTCTCCGCGTGGCCGACGGCCACCTCCTCCGGTGGGCCCGTCTGGGAGAGGTCGTGGAGGCGGAGGAGGGGGGTGAGGGCCTCCGGGGGGCAGCCCTGATCCCGGCACGCCCGCTCCATCGCCTGAGGGGTGAGCTCCCAGTAGGCAAAGAGGGTCTCGGGATCGCGCACCAGCAGGGTGACGCGGTCCTCCCCGTAGCGCGCCGGCAGGGGCGGGGTTGGAGGCTGAGGCTGACGCACCGGTGGATCCCCCTTCAAGTGGAGCGGGCGCGGTGGAGCGTGAATGGCCGAAGTTACTATGTTCGAGGCCTAGGGTGGATATGCGCCCGATGGGTGGGGCAGGGAACCGGTTCGGTGGGGAAGAAGTAGAGGGGCGCCCGAACCAGCCCGCCATCGCTGTCGGGGAAGGTCCTGGGCACGGGGGGTATGGGGATGTCGGAGGCAACGGCTTGGCTCCTCCGGGGGGCCAGGATCCATCAAGGCACCCAGTGGGCCGATGAGGCGGTCCTTGCCGCGGTGGGGGGGCGGATCGCCTACGTCGGCGACCTGCGCAAACTCCCGCGCCGGCTGGAGGGAGCCGGCGTCGAGGTGGGCCGCCAGAGTCTGGAAGAGATCCACACCGAGGGCGGCTACCTCTGCCCCGGCTTCATTGACGTTCACCTGCACGGCGGGGGCGGGGCCGACGTGATGGACGCCTCGCCCGGCGCGCTGAGCCAGCTGGCCCGCACCCATGCCCGCCACGGCACCGTCGCCTTCCTGCCGACCACCGTCACCGCGCCCTACGAGCAGCTCCACCGGGTCTTGGAGGCGGTGGAGGAGACGGCCGGCGCCCGGGAGGAGGGGGCGGAGCTCCTGGGCGTCCACCTGGAAGGGCCCCACCTGAACCCGGCCCGGGCCGGCGCCCAGAACCCCGAGTTCCTGACGCCGCCGTCGCTGCCGGAGATGCAAGCCCTGCTCGAGCGGTTCCCCGGCCGGGTGCGCTGGGTGACGGTGGCGCCTGAGCTGGAGGGGGCCCGGGAGCTCATCCAGTACCTCCGCGAGGCCGGGGTGGTGGTCTCCATCGGCCACTCGGACGCCACCTATGAGCAGGCGATGGTGGCCTTCCAGTGGGGGATCAGCCACGCGACCCACACCTTCAACGGCATGAACCCCCTCCACCACCGGGCACCGGGGGTGCCCGGCGCGGTCCTCACGGCCCCCGGGGTCTCGGCGGAGATCATCGCCGATGGGTTCCACATCCATCCCGGGGTGGCCCGGCTCCTCTGGCAGGTGAAAGGGCCCGACCGGCTCCTCCTGGTGACCGATGCCATGCGGGCCACCGATCTGCCCGACGGCCGGTATGATCTGGGGGGCCTGGAGGTAGATGTGGTGGGCGGGGCGGCGCGGCTCGCGGGGCAGGAGACCCTGGCCGGCAGTACCCTCACCCTGGAGCGGGCCGTCGCCTGGATGGTGGAGGCGGTGGGGCTCTCCTTGGCCGAGGCCGTCCAGCTGGCCAGCCTCAACCCGGCCCGGCGGCTGGGTGTAGCCCACCGGTTGGGCAGCCTGGAGGTAGGGAAGGATGCCAGCTTGGTCCTCCTGGATGATGCCCTCCGGGTCCGGCTCACCCTGCGCCAGGGGGAGCTGATCTACGACGGGCAGGGCGACGAGTTTGAGGACGCCGCCCACGGCGGGGCCGGGGCCTTGGACGGCGAGCCGTCTGAGATGCTCGATCACGAGGAGGCGTACTGAGAGGATGCAGATCCGGGTTGTGGCCCAGGCGTCGTCGGTCGCCGAGGGGGTGGCCCGCGAGGTGGTCCGCCAGCTCAACAAGAAGCCCGACACCGTTCTGGGCTTGCCCACCGGGGCAACACCCGAACCCCTCTACCAGAAGCTGGTGGAGATCTACCGGCGGGGCCAGGTGAGCTTCGCCCAGGTCACCACCTTCAACCTGGATGAGTACCTTGGCTTGGGGCCTGACCACCCGGCCAGCTACCGGGCGTACATGGAACGCCACCTCTTTGGGCACGTGGATATCGACCCGAGCCGCATCCACATCCCCGACGGCCTGGCGCCCGACCCGGACCGGGAGTGCCAGGAGTATGAGGAGGCCCTCCGGCGGGCGGGCTACCCCGACCTGCAGATCCTGGGCTTGGGCCGGAATGGCCACATCGGGTTCAACGAGCCGGGGACGCCCTTCGGGAGCCTCACCCACCGGGTCCGCCTGACAGAGAGCACCCGGGAGGCGAACCGCCGCTTCTTCCCCCCGGGTGAGGAGCCGCCCACCGAGGCGATCACCATGGGGGTCCGCTCCATCATGCAGGCCCGGCGGATCCTGGTGCTGGCCACCGGCGAGGCCAAGGCAGAGGCGGTGGCCAAGGCCATCCTGGGGCCGGTCACCGAAGAGGTGCCGGCGTCGGTGCTCCAGCTCCATCCCAACGTCACCTGGTGGTTGGACGAGGCGGCAGCCCACCTCTTGGAGCCCGACCTGCGCTGGGTGGACCGATCCCTGTGAGGGCCGGCTCGGTTGGGGGCGGCTGGGCCGGCCGTCGGGGGTCAAGGGCGGGACGGATCAGGTGGGGAGGCCTTCTCCCTCCGTTCGGCCGGGGGTGGGAGCCATGAAGTTCGTGTTGGTGACGGGGCTGTCGGGGGCCGGCAAGAGCGAGGCGATGCACGCCTTCGAGGACTTGGGCTACTTCTGCGTGGACAACATGCCGCCGGCCCTCATCTCCAAGTTCGCGGAACTCTGCCTCCAGTCCCAGGGGCGGATCACTCAGGTGGCCCTGGTCTGCGACATCCGGGGCGGGCTCTTCTTCCAGAGCCTCTTCAACGCCCTCCAGGAGCTGGAGACCATGAACATCCAGTACCAGATCCTCTTCCTGGAGGCGTCCGACGAGGTCTTGGTCCGCCGCTTCAAGGAGACCCGCCGGCGCCACCCCCTGGTGGGGGAGGAGGGCTCGGTGCTGGAAGGCATCCGCAAAGAGCGGAAGGCCCTGGACGAGCTCCGGGGCCGGGCCACGTTGATTCTGGATACCAGCCACCTGACCGGGCGGGAGCTCCGGGCCCAGATCTCCGAACGCTTCGGGGGCGAGCCCAGCCGGCGGATGATGACCACCATCATCTCCTTCGGCTACAAGCACGGGGTGCCCTTGGACGCCGACCTGGTCTTCGACGTCCGCTTCCTGCCCAACCCTCATTACGTCCAGTCCCTCAAGGCTTTGACGGGCAACGACCCGCCGGTGGAAGAGTACGTGCTCCGCTGGCCCGCGGCCCAGCGCTTCTTGCGGGAGACCGAGCGGTACCTGGCCTTCCTGCTGCCCAACTACGTCCAGGAGGGGAAGAGCCATCTGGTGATCGGCGTCGGCTGTACTGGCGGGCAGCACCGATCGGTGGTGATGGCCAACCGCCTGGCCGACTTCCTCCGGTCCCAAGGTTATCCGGTGGTGGTGGAGCACCGGGAGATCGAGAAGCGCCAGCAGAAGGCGTAAGAGAGGAGGGAGCAGGCTGGCTGCCGGGCGTCTCTGGTCCGCGGCGGGCCCTCCCCGCCCGCGGTTCGGCGCCGTGGTGCGCCAGGAGCTGGCCGCCGAGCTGCCCCGGGCCAGGCGGTGCCGGAAGGCGGAGCTCGCGGCCCTCATCCACCTCTTGGGCCGCCTGCTGCCGGGACCCCGCTTGGAGATCCGGGCCAGCGAGGCGCCCGTGGCCCGGGCGGTCTACCGGCTCCTCCGCCACCTCTACCGGACGCCCCTGGAGCTGGCCTACCACCGGAGCGCGGGCGGCCGGGCCAACCGCTACCTGGTCCGGGTGCCCTCGGAAGTGGCCACCCGGGTCATCCTCCGCTCCTTCCGGCTCACCCAGCTGCCCCCCCCCCAACCCCCCCCCCCCCCGCCCCGTCCCCCCCCCCCCCCCCCCGCCCGCGCGCCCTCC